>CAYSZN010000601.1:0-2772 GCA_964435425.1 uncultured Akkermansia sp.
GGGATCGCGCAGGCCGACGCGGACGCGGTAGTCGGTCATGCCGAGGGTGCCAAGGACGATCTTCACCAGCTCGAGACAGCCGACGATCTCGTCGCGCACCTGCTCCTCGGTGCAGAAGAGGTGGGCGTCGTCCTGGGTGAAGCCGCGCACCCGCGTCATGCCACCGAGCTCGCCGGACTGCTCCCAGCGGTAGACCGTGCCGAACTCGGCGAGGCGCACGGGCAGGTCGCGGTAGCTGTGGTGGTTGCTCTGGAAGATCTTGATGTGGTGGGGGCAGTTCATCGGCTTCAGGAGGAAGCCGTCGATCTGCCCGGATTCGAGGCGGTTGGAGAGCTCGCCGCAGCCGCAACCCTCTTCGGCGAGGGCCTTGAGACTCTCCCGTTCCACCACGGGGGGAAACTGCGACTCCGCGTAGTAGGGGAAGTGGCCCGAGGTGCGGTAGAGCCCCAGCTTGCCGATGTGCGGGGTGAAGACCTGGCTGTAGCCCTGGCGTTCGAGGTGCTCGCCGATGAAGTTCTGCAGTTCCTGCCGGACGACCGCGCCCTTCGGCTTCCAGAGGATCAGGCCCTGGCCGACCGCCTCGTCGATGTGGAAGAGGTCCAGCTCCTTCCCGATCTTGCGGTGGTCGCGCTGCTTCGCCTCCTCGAGGCGGACGAGGTGCTCCTCCAGCTCGGTCTTGTTCTTGAAGGCGGTGCCGTAGACGCGCTGGAGCTGCGGATTGGCGGCGTCGCCCTTGTAGAAGGCGCTGGCCACGCTCATCACCTTGAAGGCCTTGCAGTTGCCCGTGCGCGGGACGTGGGGGCCGGCGCAGAGATCCCAGAAGTCGCCGTTCTTGTAGAGCGAGATCGCCTCGTCCTCGGGGATGTCCTTGAGCAGGTCGATCTTGAAGCGGCTCGGCACGTCGCGTTCGGCGAGGGCGGCGAGGCGGCCGCTCTCGGCGAGAACGAGGACCTCGGCGCGGGAGACCTCGACCTTCTCGAAGACCTGGTTCTCCTTCACCACCTGCCGCATTTCCTCCTCGATCGCGGGGAAGTCATCGGGAGTGATGCGGTGGGCGAGATCGACGTCGTAGTAGAAACCGTTCTCCACCGGCGGACCGGCCGCGAACTGCGCATCGGGCCAGAGCTTCGCGATGGCCGTGGCGAGGACGTGGGCGCAGGAGTGGCGCAGGCGTTCGAGCTCGGACATTTGCTCGCGCTCTTCGAGGGTCTTTCGCTGTGGCTCTGGGGAATCCGGCATGGGGCGGGGACGATTGGGGGCGCACAACCTATCCGTTTTGCGGCGAAAACAAACCAGAAAGCGGATGGGGCGGTAGGGAAATTGGCGCTTGAAACCTGCTTTCTGGAGGCGAGTAGTGGGATTCCGCCGGTTTTCCACCGCGACGGGGCGTAGCTCAGCCTGGTAGAGCGCCTGCTTTGGGAGCAGGATGTCGTCAGTTCGAATCTGGCCGCCCCGATTTTTTAAGTCCGAAATCCGAAGCTCGAAATCCGAACCACTTCGTAGGACCGCTGATTTGGCTGATCTTCGCTGATGTTTCCAACATCAAGCAGATCAGCGAAGATCAGTGCCAATCAGCGGTCGCCGGAGACTGGCTCGGTCTTCGGATTTCGAATTTTCAATCGTTCGTCACGGGCAGCAGCATGTCCTCGCGGATCATGACGGCGTAGCTGTGCCATTCCACGCCCGGTCCGGACAGGATCCATTCGCTGCCGGCGCGCGACTGGGTCGAGAGGGGCTTGCCGTTCCACATCGCCGCCATGTCGGCGTCGGCGGTGCCGGGCCTGGGCCGCATCTCGTTCTTTTCGAAGGCCTCGGCGTCGAGGTTCAAGTCCTTGTCCGGGAGGCTCGCGCCGAGGTAGCGGTAGTCATCGAGGGCCACGGGAACCGAGACGGCGCCGTCCTCGCTCTCGAGGCACAGGATCAGCGCCCGGTAGACGACGTTCGAGCGCATCTTCACGACGAGGAGGTCCCCGGCCTGGACCGGGACGATTTCGCTCGTGCAGTCGGCATACTTGCTCCGCTCGCGGGAGATGTTCCGCAGGGGGAGCTTCGTGCCGTTGTGCCTCAGCTCGACTTCGCCCTTGGCGACGAGGTGGATGCGGCCTCGGAAGGAGCCAGCCCCGTCGGCGGCCTGCTCGTCCTCCAGAAACCTCGGATCTTGGTCGAGGGCCGCGCGGGCGTCGCGCGCAGCGATGGCGGCCTTCAGGTTGCCCAGCCGCGTCTGCTCCTGCTCCAGGTTGGCCAAGGCGGCTTGGTAGTGTCTGGCCAGATCGGCCCGGCTCCGCTGGTCGAGGCCCCGCAGACGCTGCCGCTCCGAGAGATACTTCGCCCGCATCCCAGCGAGGGCGGCATGCTCCGTGGTCCTCTTTTGGAAGGAGGCGGTGTCGAAGAGGCTTCCGTCGCCGAATCCGTCGATCTCCGTCTTGATCTGGAGGGCTGCTTCGAGCTTCCCGGCGGCGGTCTCCGAGGAGATCAGGCGCTGTAGCGCATCCATGTAGGAGGCGTTCAGCTTGGCGACCGGTTCGTTGATCTTCGCGAACGCCTCCTCGAAGCGCGTTTCGAGATCGAAGAAGGGCTGGAGCTCCGATGGTTCCTGGGATCGGACGGAGGGCGCATGCCAAGCCATTCCGACGAGGAGGAGGACGAGCCGCGCGAACCTCCGCCACGGATGCTTCCGTTTCCCGGAGCGGCGGCCATGCGGTCCGCGTTGGAGTGGCTCGGTCTCGGAGCGAGAGGGAAGTCTCATGGCGCGGATTCTGTCGGAAAACGCCA
>CAYSZN010000602.1:0-2761 GCA_964435425.1 uncultured Akkermansia sp.
TGTCGATCGCGACGGGCAGCCCTTCGCTGGTGCTGATGTCGAGCGGCTCCACGCATATCCCGGTGTGGTCCTTGTCCGGTGGCACGGCCGGGCAGTCCGTCGTCGGCCTCGTGTCCGGCCTCCCCAGCGAGTGCGCCGCCGTGAAGGTCGAGATCGTCGTGACCACGACGGACGAGGGGACGAGTCCGGACTATGAGGATGTCTACCGGGTCCACCTGTCGCAGGTGCTGGAGGATGCCGCCTTCACGGACCGGAACGCCACGGGTACGCCTGTGCGAACCACGCTTCCCGCCGCGCCGCTGCATTCCCGCACCATTGTCCTGGAGTCCTGCTACCGGGTGGACCCGTCCGCGCCGCTGGTGGTGCGAGTCCAGCGGGAGCCCTCCGATCCCGCCGACACGTTCACCCGTCCCACAGGTCTGGTCATGGTCAAGGTGACTCCCTTGGAAGCTCCCTCGGAACCGCACGTCGTGCAGGATGCGCCCGGCTACAACTCGTGGCCGATGATCCAAGCGCTCGGGGAGAAACTGGTCTGCGTCTATAGCCGGGGCTCGGGGCACACGATCCATGAGCACTCCCGCGCCGTCTACGCGCGCACCTCCACGGACGGCGGAAAAACGTGGACGGACGAAACAGTGGTCGCCGATACGGACGGCTATGGCGAGGTCGAAGTGGGCAAGGGACTGGACTCCAACGGGGCGATGCTCCTCTGGGTGCGCCGGGTCGGAAAAGAGTGGTTCCAAGATCTCTACCGCACCACGGATGGCGTCACCTTCACGCTTGTGACAGCGACGCAGTTCCCTGTCCGTCCGATGCAGATCACCGATGTCTTCGCGGTACCCACGGTCGGTCTCATGGCCCTGTGGTTCGCCGGAGACTATGGAGACAAGCCGACAAACGCCTGGGGTACTGTGACCAGTAGCGATAACGGCGCCACTTGGGTGCAGACGCCCATCGAGTCCGGACTGACCAAAGCACAGTGGCCCACCGAACCCTCCGCCGTCTATCTCGGCGATGGCAGGATTCTCGCGATCGGACGGACCGAAACGGGTGGCACTCAATTCCAGTTGGTCTCGACGGATTACGGCAAGACGTGGGCGCGTGCGCAAACCAACATCGGCGATGTCCACTGCTCCACGCCGAGCCTGATCCTCGACGCCAAAACCGGATTGCTGAGCAACTATTACTACCATCGCGGCGCCGGGGTGTTGCGGCGGCGCGTCGTCGATCCCGAGCGCGTCTTCAGCCATCCGCTCCGCTGGTCGGCGTCCGAGCCCGTCGCCACGGGCAGTCGGATCACGTTTGACGCGGGCAACGCGAACGCCACCGTGATCGGGGACAAGCACTATGTCGCTTTCTACTCCGGCGAGGCTCCCGACACGGGCGTCTTCGTATCCGTGCTCCCGGCTCCGGCAAAAAGCGGTGGCGAGTGATGCTGCCGACAAAGCCGTTGCCGAGTTTTGGGGGCAAAGGCTAAATTGCTGCCCATGTCTCCCCCGCGTCTCCAGTCCGTCCTGTCGAGCCGGTCGCTTTTCCGGCTCCTGCTGATGGCGGGCGCGCTGGGGTGCGTCTGCCCCGCCGGGGGCGGGGAGACCATCCGCACGGCCTTGTCCTTGCGGTCCTTGTCGCCCGAAGACGCGGCGAAGCAACTTCCGGTGGAACTCCGTGGTACCGTGGTCTTCATCGAGGGGCCGGACGCGTCCATCGTCATCCAGGACGACACGGCGGGGACGTATTTTCTCGGTCAAAACGAGCACTCCCTGCGTCCCGGTGACGAAGTGGTGGTGACCGGTGTGACCACTCCCGGCACTTTCCTGCCGGGGATCGGCGGGGCGAGCTATGAAAAGCTGGGGCATCGCGGGCTGCCGCCCGGCATTCCGGCGACCTATGCGGATTTCGCCTCGGGTCGCCATTACTTCCAGCGTGTCGTGGTGGAAGGCATCGTGCATGAGGTCAAACCTTCCGCAGACGGCGGACGCGCGGTGCTGTCGCTGGCGATGGAGCAGGATTTGCTGGAGGTCCGGATCTGCGCTCCGCTGCATGACCAGCATCGGCTGGTGGACAGCCGGGTGCGGCTCGAGTGCCTGGCTTCGGGAGGCGTCAACCAGCGCCGCCAGCTCGTGCAGCCCATCGCGTGGATGCATGATTGGAGCGGGCTGCACGTGGTCGAGGCGGCCCCGCCGCTGGACAAGGTGCCCTTGATTCCGGGCAGCCGCTTGCTGGCCTTCGAGGCGATGGGGCGGGGTGGCCACCGGGTGCGCGTGGCGGGCGAGGTGCTCGCCGCTTTTCCCGACGGGGATGTGTTCCTCCGTGACGATTCCGCCGCGCTGCATGTGCGACTTTCCCAGGCGCTGCCTTTGAATCCCGGCACGAAAATCGAGGCGGTGGGCTTTCCAAAAATGCAGCGCTTCAGCGCCTCCTTGGTGGGAGCCAGTCTCGTGAAGCAGGAAGCCGCGACCGCGCCGCAAGCGGTGGAGGTGGGTTTTTCCGAATTGCTGAACGGTGGTTTCGACCACGAACTGGTCACGGTCACAGCGGAACTCTCCGGCCATTTTCAGGAGGAAAACGCTCAGGCGCTGGTGCTGCAAGAAGCGGGCTGGACCCTGCGAGCCCAAACGCCGCCGCTGGACCAACTGTTGCCGCGTGGAGCCAGGGTGAGCGTCACCGGCATCTGCCGGGTCGAATCGAACACCTCGTCCGGCGTCACCTCGACGCCGCGCACGGTGAGTCTGCGCAGCCGCACGGCCGATGACGTGAGCTT
>CAYSZN010000603.1:0-2760 GCA_964435425.1 uncultured Akkermansia sp.
TTCAGTGATCGGCGTCTGTTCTCTATCGTTCGTCTGCTTCGTCGAGGGCATGGGCTGGAAGCCCATGCTACTTTTTCCATTCACGGCCGACTCAGCGTCTCATCCAAATTCAAGATCACCTGCGCCATGCGGACGCAGGCGGCGAGTTCGAGAGGGTCGTGCTTCTCCCCATCCCGGACCGCGGCGTAGGCGACGGCATCCTCGGCGAAGCTGCGGAATTCATTGAGGCTTTTCTCGTAGCCATTGGCGAGGAGCCGCTGCTCCGCCTCGGTGGGACGCCGTCCGGTGGCGAGCTCGAAGGCGAAGGCGAGGCGCGTCTCCGGAGCCGCCCCTCCTTCCCCGACCATGCGCCGGGCGAGGGCGCGGGCGGCCGCGATGTAGGTCTCGTCGTTGAGGAGGACGAGGGCGTGCAGCGGGGTGTTCGTCGTCGAGGGCTTCACCGTGCAGACCTGCCGCGCGGAGGCGTCGAAGAGGTTCGGGGGCGCGGAGGTGCGGCGGAAGAAGGTGTAGAGACTGCGGCGGTGGAGGTGCTCCCGCTCCTCGCGGCGCGGGTAGCTGATCTTGCCGAAGGAGAACTCCTCCCAGAGTCCCTCGGGCTGGCGCGGATAGACCGGCTCGCCGCCGACCGCCGTGACGAGGAGGCCGGAGACGGCGAGCGCCTGGTCGCGCAGGAGCATGGCGGGCAGGCGCGAGCGGGCACCGCGGGCGAGGAGGCGGTTGTCGGGATCGCGTTCGGATTTCTCCGGGGAGAAGGCGCCATCCTGCCGATAGGCGACGCTGGTGACGATGAGGCGGACGAGGTGCTTCACATCCCAGCCGGACTCGACGAACTCGACGGCGAGCCAGTCGAGCAGCTCGGGATGGACGGGCAGCTCGCCCTGCACGCCGAAGTCCTCGGAGGTCTTCACGATACCGACCCCGAAGAACTGCTGCCAGAGCCGGTTCACCGCGACGCGGGCGGTGAGGGGATGGGCGGGATCGACGAGCCATTTCGCGAGGCCGAGCCGGTTCGCCGGCGCGTCGGCGGGCATGGGCGGGAGGAAGGCGGGCGTGCCGGGCGCGACCTTCTGGTCGGGCTGCTGGTAGTCGCCGCGGACGAGGGTGAAGGTCTCGCGGGTCTTGTCGGGCGGGTTCTCCTCCATCACCATGATCTGGACGATGGACTCGTTCACCCCGCGCAGGGCGTCGCGCTTCGCTTGGACGTCCTTGCCGAGCTTCGTCCATTCGTCCTTGCCGTGGTCGCCGGTGCGGAGAAAGAACTCGGTGACGTCCCGCTTCTGGTTGTCGTTGCGCTTCTCCACCGGCATGCGGAGGATGGTGGAGAGGGAACCGGGGAAGCGGGTGCGGTCCTCCAGCTCCTTCGCGGTGAACTTCGCCTCCCACGCCTGCCGCGCCGGAGCGATCTCGGGCTCCAGGGCGACCAGCCTTTCGCCGACCTCCTTGATCTCCCCTTCGAGGCGCTTCTTCTCCGCCTCCTGCTCCGACGTGGGCAGGGTCAGCCAAGGCTTCGCGAGCTGCACCGTCGCGCCCGAACCGAAGGCGCAGCCCTGGCCGGAGCGGTAGTCGACCACGCCGCTCTCGGACAGGTTGTTGAAGAAGGCGAAGAACTGGAAATACTCCTCGTGCGAGATGGGGTCGTATTTGTGGGAATGGCATTGGGCGCAGGCCATCGTCAGGGCGAGCCAAGTCGTCGCGGTGGTGTCGACACGGTCGAGGACGTTGTTGATGCGCTGCTCCTCGGCGATGGCGCCGCCCTCGCCGTTGAGCATGTGGTTGCGATTGAAGGCGGTGGCGATGCGCTGATCCTGCGTCGGTTCGGGGAGGAGATCTCCGGCGAGCTGCTCGATGGTGAACTGGTCGAAGGGAAGGTTGTTTTGATAGGCCCGCACCACCCAGTCGCGCCAAGGCCACTGGTGGCGATTGCCGTCCTGCTGGAAGCCGTTCGAGTCGGCGTAGCGGGCCGCGTCGAGCCAAGTCAGGGCCATGCGCTCTCCGTAGTGGGGCGAGGCGAGGAGCCGGTCCACAGCCTCGGTCACGACGGCGTCGGGATCGCTGCCGTAGCGCGTCTCGAAAGCGGCGAGCTCGGAGGGCGAGGGCGGCAGACCGACGAGGTCGAGGGAAAGGCGTCGCAGCAGGGCCCGCGGCGTCGCGGGCGGATTCGGCGTCAGCCCCTCGCGCTCGAGACGGGCGAGGAGGAAGGCGTCGATGGGATTCCTCCCCCACGCCGCGTCCTTCGGCGACGGCACCTGGGGACGAACCGGCGCGACGAAGGCCCAATGCGCGTCGTAGGCCGCGCCGCCCTCGATCCAGCGTCGCAGAATCTCGCGGTCGGACTCGCTCAGGACCCGGTGCGAATCGGGCGGCGGCATGACGGAGTCGGGATCACTGGAGAGGATGCGCTGCCACGCCTCGCTTTTTCCCGGATCGCCGGGCACGATGGCCGCGTAGCCACCGAGGTCGCGGGTGGCCCCATCGAGAGTGTCGAGGCGCAGATCGGCCTTCTGCATCTTCTCGTCGGGTCCGTGGCAGAAGAAGCAGTTCTCCGAAAGGATGGGGCGGACGTGGTGGTTGAAGGAGATCGTCTCGGGCACGGCACTCGCGCCTTCGGGCAAGCCGCCTCGCGGGTTGCGGCTGTTGGCGAGGGCGGCGGGGCCGCTCAGGGCGACGGCCTCGTCGCTGGGATCGTCGAGGGAGCGGTTGGCGCGGCGGATTGGTACGGGAGCGGGTTCCTCGGGCGCCACCAGGGGAGTCACGGCAACA
>CAYSZN010000604.1:0-2755 GCA_964435425.1 uncultured Akkermansia sp.
CCGACCTGGGAGATGCCCATGGCGAAGAGCCAGCGCGAGAGAGGCAGCTCCCGCGCGGCGCAGTCGCGGGCCTGCACGATCTTGGCCGCGTTCTTCTCGCCGAAGATCCGCGGACTCTCCTCGGTCCCGAGATTCAGGGTGGCGAGGGTGCTCTCGGGAATCTCGAAGAGATCGAGCGGCGAATGGACTAGCCCGCGCTCGACCAACTTCTCGGCGACGGTGCTGCCGATGCCCTCGATGTCGAGGGCCTTGCGGCTGACGAACTGCCGCATCCGGCTCGCGACTTGGGCGGGGCATTCGAAGTTCACACAGAAATGCGTCACGATGGTGCGCGTCTCCGCCTTCGATCCCGAGACAGTCTCGCGACGCTCGATTGGTCCCGAGCAGACTGGACAGCCCCCCTTCAGGTGCTCGAACATGGAAAACGGAACTCCTCCGCCCTTCTTCGCCACCACCCGGATCACTTCGGGGATGATTTCGCCCGCCTTCTGGATCAGCACGGTGTCGTCGATGCCGATGTTCTTTTCGAGGATAAAGGACTCGTTGTGCAGCGTGGCCCGCCGCACCGTCGTCCCCGAGACGAAGACCGGACTCAGTTCCGCGACCGGCGTCAGCTTTCCGGTGCGCCCGACCTGGACGGTGATGCCGAGCAGCACCGTCTCCTTCTGCTCCGGCGGATACTTGTAGGCGGCGGCCCAGCGCGGGGCGCGGCTCGTGGAGCCGAGCTGCTGCTGGGCATCGCGGTCGATCACCTTGACCACCGCGCCGTCCGTACCGTAGGGCAGCGCGTGCCGCTCCTGGTCGAGAGTCCGCACGGCCTCGAGCAATTCCTCCGCCGTCTCGGCGATCCAGAGCGGCGTGTTCTTCCGAATGCCGCACCGGTCGAGCAGGGCATGGAACTCCGTGATCGTTCCGATCTCCCCGCCCTCGACCAGACCAAAGCCGTGGGCGATGAAATCGAGCGGTCGGGCCGCCACTTCGCGCGGGTCGAGCAGCTTCAGCGTCCCTGCCGTCGAGTTGCGCGGGTTCGCGAAGGTCGGCAGGCCCGCCTCGTCGCGCTCCTCGTTCATCTTCGCGAAGGCCTCGTTCGGCATGAAGACCTCGCCCCGCACCTCGAGCGTCGCCGGGGCGCCCGCCGCCTCCGGGAGGACCGTCGGGATCGACCGGATCGTACGGATGTTCGCGGTGATGACGTCGCCCCTCGTCCCGTCGCCACGGGTCGCGGCATAGTCGAGCCGACCATCGCGGTAGACGAGGGAAACCGCGACGCCGTCGATCTTCGGTTCGATCGTCACCGGGATCCGCTCCGTCCCCAGGCCTTTCTGGAGCCGCCGGTAAAAATCGACGAGCTCCTGCTCCTTCGGCGGACGCTCGCCCGTCTTCGCCTCGATCTTGTCGCGCGCCTCCTCGCTGAGCTGGAAAAGGTCGTCGATGCTCAGCATCGGCACGGGATGCCGGATCTGCTCGAAGCCCTCGCTCGGAGCGCCGCCGACGCGCCGGGTCGGGCTGTTCGGATCGGCGAAGAGCGGATACTCGGCCTCCAGCCGTTCCAGCTCGCGGAAAAGGGCGTCGTATTCCGCGTCGGAGATCTCCGGCTTCGCGTCGTTATAATATAAGCGGTCATGCCGCCCGATCTCCGCAGCGAGGCGCACGATCTCGGTCTGGGGATCTTTCGCTTCCATGCTCCCGTCCAGCCGGCTCAAGCGCCTCCGCCCCCATTGCCACCCTGGCCGTCGCGCTGGCGATCCGTTTGCTTCGCGACCTCCTCCTCGAGGCGCTCGGCGAGCCACTGCTTGATCATGCTCTGGTAGTTCAGATAGCGGTGTCGGGCGAGCCGCTTGATCCGGCTCAGCATCTGCGGGTCGAAGCGCAGCGTGATCGTCGTCGACTCGCGCACCGTCTGCCTCTGGATCGAGGCGTTCATCAGACGGGGATCGAGCGAATGCACCGCCCAGAACGCGGCCTCCTCGCTCTCGTCCTCGAATTCGGGGATCTGGTTCCAGCGCTCGATCGTTTTCACAGAGTCAAAGAGGGTCGAAGGTCCGGGCAAAGAGGGTTCAAAGCATTTCCGCGTTCTTACGCTCGTAGAATGAAATTTCGTCCTCGGTCATTTCACGGCAGAGAATCACGCGATATCGCTTCCCATCCGTCCAGAAGACCGAAAAGAGATGCCGGTTGTTGATGGTCCTGCCAAGGTTGAAATAGCGGGCCTCGGAGCCGTTGCCATCGTTCTCCGGCAGGAGACGGATGGAGAACGGATCCTCGAAGACCTCCTCCACCTCCCGCGGGGTGATCTTCTTGAGGTCGAAATGGCAGTCAATCCAATCGAAATCCATAAGCGGCGGGGGGACAAAACCGGTCGGGGGCACGCCGGTGGCGCAAACTAGAGGGTCGATCCAGGGAAATCAATCGACGAAACACCCTCGGCTGCATTTCGGAATAAACACCATTTTTCAAGAATTTCTATAAATTTCAACTTTCCTAATGATCAGTTCCTGATTACTGATTCCCGTGGCATTTCCCCGGCACCTAGCATTCTGGCTCTCTCTTTCGGCAGTCTCCTGCCAGACGACGAAGCCCTATGCGCCACCACCGCAGCCAGCCCTCGTCGAGAGCGTCGAGGTGGAGGTGCGCGATTTCCAAGGTAGGCCAGAGGCCCACGCGATCGTGAAAGGCCGCCTCTCCACCGCTGCCGCACAACTCATCGATGCCCGGCAGTCGAGAATCGACGGCGTCCTCGTCCTCGAGGTGCTGG
>CAYSZN010000605.1:0-2749 GCA_964435425.1 uncultured Akkermansia sp.
CCACGCCGGCGAGACGGCGACTCTGGTGGGCTGGGTGAATACGGTGCGCGACCACCACGGCGTCATCTTCATGGACATCCGCGACCGCGAGGGCGTCACCCAGTGCGTCTTCCGCTCGGAGGAGAATGCCGGGGCCGCCGCCCTCAGCCACCAGCTCCGCGCCGAGGACGTCGTGCAGATCGTCGGTCGCGTCGATGTGCGCCCCGACGTCGAGGGCAAGAGCACCGTCAACGCCGCCATCGCCACCGGCGAGATCGAGCTCGTCGCGACCGGGCTGACCGTGCTGAACAAGGCCGAGGTCCTCCCCTTCCAGCTCGACAAGGAGCTGAGCAACGAGGACCTGCGGATGAAGCACCGCTACCTCGACCTGCGCCGTCCCCGCATGGCCCGCAACCTGCGCCAGCGCCACGTCATCACCAAGGCGATCCGCGACCGCCTCGACGCCGCCGGCTACATCGAGGTCGAGACGCCCATCCTCTCGAAGTCCACCCCCGAGGGCGCGCGCGACTTCCTCGTGCCCTCGCGCCTCAGCCCCGGCAAGTTCTACGCCCTGCCCCAGGCCCCGCAGCAGTACAAGCAGATGATGATGGTCGCGGGCTTGGAGAAGTATTTCCAGATCGCCCGCTGCTTCCGCGACGAGGACCTCCGCGCCGACCGCCAGCCCGAGTTCACCCAGGTGGACATCGAGGCCAGCTTCGTCACCGAGGAGGATCTCTTCGCCCTCGTCGAGGATCTCCTCGCCGCCGCCTTCCAGGCCTCGCGCGGCGTCGAGGTGGCGAGACCCTTTCCCCGCCTCACCTATCAGGAGGCGATGGACAAATACGGCAGCGACAAGCCTGACCGTCGCTTCGGCACCGAGATCGTCGATCTTTCCGACGCCTTCGCGAGCTCGGCCTTCAAGGTCTTCGCCGGCACCCTCGAGAAGGGCGGCAAGGTCCGCGCCATCAACGCGAAGGGTTTCGCCTCCGTCACGACCGGCCAGATCAAGCGCCTCGAGGAAGTCGCCAAGGAAGCCGGAGCCGGCGGCCTCGCCTACATCAAGGTCGAGGGCGGCGAGTGGAAGTCGCCCATCGTGAAGTTCTTCAGCGACGCCGAGAAGGCCGCCCTGACCGAGCGCCTCGGCATCGAGGAGGGCGACCTGATCCTCTTCGGCTGCGACCAGTGGAGCGTCTGCTGCGAGGTGCTGGGCCGCCTCCGTCTCGAAGTCGCCTCCATGTGCGAGCTGACCAAGGGCATGGACGACGTCCTCGACTTCCTCTGGGTCGTCGATTTCCCCCTGCTCGCCTACGACGCCGAGGAGTCGAAGTGGAACGCCGTCCACCATCCCTTCACCCGTCCCCGCGCCGAGGATCTGCCCCTGCTCGACGACGAGTCGCAGTGGGACCAGATCCGCGCCGTGGCCTACGACGTGGTGCTGAACGGCTACGAACTCGGCGGCGGCAGCCTGCGGATCCACGAGAGCGACCTCCAGTCGCGGATGTTCAGCGTGCTCGGCGTCACCGACGAGGAGCAGTCCACCATGTTCGGGCACATCCTCACTGCCTTCTCCTACGGCGCTCCCCCGCACGGCGGCATCGCCCTCGGGCTCGACCGCCTCGTCATGCTCGCCTGCGGCGAGAGCAGCATCCGCGAAGTCATCGCCTTCCCCA
The DNA here is from genome assembly GCA_964435425.1 of uncultured Akkermansia sp. Lineage (GTDB taxonomy): Bacteria > Verrucomicrobiota > Verrucomicrobiia > Verrucomicrobiales > DEV007 > Arctic95D-9. The sequence continues at coordinate 1,650 of CAYSZN010000605.1, forward strand.
AGAACAACAAGGGCACCGACCTGATGTCCGCGAGTCCCGCGGAAGTCGATTTCAAGCAGCTCCGCGAGCTCTACATCCAGTCCACCGCGCGGGAGAAGAAGCCTAGTTGATCGCTGAGAGATGATAGTTGATAGGCGCAGAACCAACGAGTTGCCTCGATTCGGCGCCTGCCGCTCGCTTCCAGCCTATCAACGATCAGCCATCATCTATCAACTCCCATGAAGAAACGGCTCCTCATCCGCTACGCCCTGCTCGCCGTCGTCCTTGCCGTAGCCTACTGGCAGCAGGGAAGGCTGCCCCTCGGTGACTCCGGCGGGGAAGCCGAACCGCCGCGCGGGAAGGGTGCCGCCGTGCTCAAGGACGGTCCCATCCCGGGAATCGACCCGGCGCAGGAGGCGAAATCCGAAAAGGCATCGAAGGTCGGTGTCTACGACCGTTTCCCCGACGCCCGCCTGATCGACCGGGACGGCAACGACGGGGACAGCTTCCTCGTGAGCGCGGGCGGTCGCGAGTTCGAGCTGCGGCTCTACTTCGTCGATGCTCCCGAGAGCTACCTCAGCGACCGCCACGCCGACCAGCGCCGCCGTGTCGCCGAGCAGGCGCGGGAACTGGGCGGGATCACCTCCGAGGAAGCCGTCGAGGTCGGGAAGCGCGCCAAGGCTTTCACGAGGCAGCAGCTCGGCGGACGGACCTTCATCGTCTACACCCACTGGGAGCAGGTCTACGACGGCGACCGCTACTACGGCTTCGTCGAGCTGCCCGACGGCAGTGATCTCGGCACCCGGCTGATCGAGCAGGGGTTGGGGCGCATCCACACGAAAGGCCCGGGCTCGAAGGAGAAGCCAATCCCCACGCCAAAAGGCGAATCCTTCTTCCAGGCCCGCGACAAGCTCGAAGCCATCGAGCGAGAAGCAAGGCAGGCCAAGCGGGGAGCGTGGGCCTATTGAAAGTCCGAAACTCGAAATCCGAAACGCTTCGCGGACCGCTGATTTGGCTGATCTTCGCTGAGGATTCCGGAGACAAAAAATCAGCGGAGATCAGCGTGAATCAGCGGTCGCCGGAGGCCAAATTCGGATTTCGAGCTTCGGATTTCACCCTTC
>CAYSZN010000606.1:0-2741 GCA_964435425.1 uncultured Akkermansia sp.
ACCGCCTGACCAAAGCCATCTCCATCCTCAACGCGCCTTGGGGAATGAACATCGGTGCCCGGCACATGACCGTCTCCACCAGCGGGCTGGCTCCGCAGATCGAGCGGCTCGCCGAGCTGCCGGTCCAGATCCGCCTTGCCATCTCCCTCCACGGAGCCAGCGACGAGGTGCGGGAGAAGATCATGCCCGTGAACGCCAAATACCCCATCGCCCGTCTGTTCGAGGCGCTCGAGGTCTGGCGGGAGCGGAAGAAGCAGAAGATCACCTTCGAATACATCCTCATCAAGGGCGTGAACGACTCGCCCGAGCAGGCGGCCCTCCTCGCGAAGCGGGCAAAGGCTCTCGACGCCAAGGTGAACCTCATCCCCTACAACACCGTCGAGGGCCTGTCCTGGAAACGCCCCACCGAAGCGAGACAGGAATCCTTCCTCCAAATCCTGCAACGGGCCAAGGTCGTCGCCACCCTGCGGCGCGAGAAAGGCCACGACATCGCCGCTGCCTGCGGACAGCTCCGCCTGCAACAGGAAACCGCGGAAGGCATCGTGACCGTTGGCGAGCCCGAACCGCTCCTCCAATGAGCCAAAAACATCGTGAAGAACTCGTGCAAAAGAGCGAAGAAACGTGAAGAAAACCGAGTTGTTGGACCCGAACGGCAACTTTCCCGCAGGGAGGACAGCAGTTATCGCTGTCCCTTGTTCACCCCTCGATCCATTGAAGGACAGCCTCTTGCGTCGAATCCTTTCACTTATTCACGCCTAGAAGAAGAAATCCTTTTTCCAAAAAAATGATCTCTCTTCTATGAGGCTGTGAACAACTCCCTCGCTTCGGACATCACCTCGGCAACGGACAGGCTTCCCATCGAGCGATCCGGCGAACGCAGAACCTTCATCCGCCGCGAGACCGGAGCCCAGATCCCCGGTTCGGTCGGTCCAAAGAGCAGCAGCCCCTGCGCCCCGGCGCTCGCCGCCAGATGCGAGAGCCCGCTGTCATGCCCGAGGAAACCTTCGACCCGGCGATAGATCGCGCCGAGCTCGGCGAGCGGACGGCCTGCAAGGTGCTCGTGGGGCAGCCCTGCGTCCGCCATCAGGCCGAGGAAGGTGCCGATAGTCTCCGCCTCCGCTTCGCCACTGGTGACAAGGAAGCGGAGTTCCGGTCGCCCGCGATGGAGGGCCGAGAGGACCGCGATCCAGTTTTCGTAGCCCCAGTTCTTGCGCGGGCTACCGCTGCCGGGGTGCAGGGCGATTAGCGGGCCGGAGCCGAAATCGGACTCGTCTGGCGGAGGGGCATAGACGAGATCGAGTCCGGCATCGTCGAGGAAAAGCCCGAGGGATTCGAGCGGTTTGGCGAATTGCACCGCCGCCGGGACATGGGGCGGAGTCTCGTCGGGCCGGTAGGGACAGGGGATCAGCGTTTTCACCCCGGCGACGCGGAGATTGCCCGCAAAATGGCCGTCGGGATCGTAGAGGCAGCTCACGACCACGTCGAATCCGGCGAAGTAGGCGGACCACTCGGGATCGAGCTTCGCTCCAGGCGCGAAGAAAGTGGCGAGGCGCGGATCCTCCAACGCCCGGACTCGGTCCGCGAGACCGGCGGCGAGGGCGAGCGAAGCGATGGAAGGGTAGCCGAGGATCTCGATCTCGTTGTCCGGCAGCGTCTCGCGGACAAGGCGCAGCGAGGGCATCGTGAGGATAAAATCCCCGACCGCCCCGCCCCGGATGAAGAGGATGCGTCCCATGCGAGTCAGTTGGTTTCCGATGCCTCGTCAAAGCGGCGGAGAACCGCCGCACTCCAAAAGCTCGCGTCTGTCCACTCGACGCAGAGGCTCGCGGCAGCGTCTTGGAGTGCGGCGGTCCTCCGCCGCTTTCCGGTGTGGAGCTTCATAGCCAAGCGACGATTTGCCGGACGAGTTCCTCCGGTGCCTGCTCGATGGAGAGGATCAGCGTGCCGGGACCGGGCCGGGGCGCTTCGAGAGCGTCGAACTGGCTCCGCAGCAGGGTCGAGGTCATGTATTCATGCTGCCGGGCATCCATCCGGCCCTTGATGAGTTCGTAGGAGCCTTCGAGGTAGACCAGCCGACAGTCGGGGAATCCGCTGAAAAGATGCTCGCGGTAGCGCTGCTTCAGGGCTGAGCAGGCGAGCACGGGAGATTTGCCCGAGGCCAAGGCGTTCCTTGCCTCCGCAATGAGGAGATCGAACCAAGGCCAGCGGTCCTCGTCCGTCAGCGGGATACCCGCGCCCATCTTCGCCTTGTTCGCAGGCGGATGGAAGGCGTCGCCTTCGAGGAAAACGCCGCCGATCTCCGTCGTGACAAGGTCCGCGACCGTCGTCTTACCGCAGCCCGAGACGCCCATGATGACGAGGAAGGGGGAAGGTGGAGCAAATTCCATTGTTCGTGGCAGAGCTCGGTTCACGGCGAGAGATCGTCAGGGTTAGTCCTTAGATGGAATGGCACTCGGTTAACTTACCGCGCTTCGTGTTTGGATCGGGAGCGCGGGATTCCGTCTCCGTCTCCGTCTCCAGTTTGAGCAACCGCTCGCCGCTGAGATCGAAAGGCCGGGCACCTGCCGGAGCCGGAATGATGGGAAGCGCCACGCGACGCCTCCTTGGCCTCGAGTCTGTTGGAAGGTCAGCCATTGTTTTCAACCACTTGCTTTCCGGCTTTCTGTCAAATTTCCCACTCATCCAAACACCGCCTCCGGCAATTCCCTCCCGATCTCCTCCACCCGATACCCGAAGCCCGC
>CAYSZN010000607.1:0-2739 GCA_964435425.1 uncultured Akkermansia sp.
GGGAGGTTCTCTACAACTTCCACAGTGCGCCTGGATCCGGCGGGGCCGAGTAGCCTAGCGGCGGTCCGGCGGCACTTGCGTCTGCTGAAGGAGAGCGCCGACGGCTCGCAGGCGCACGGCCTCGCCCGTGTTCTCGCTTTTTCCCGGCTTTCCTGCCATTCCAGCCGGAGCCGATGGGACTACCGTCTCCGCTCCGCGGCAAGGAGATAGGGCGGTTCCTTGCCGCCACGATGCCCGAAGGTTCCGTAGCGGACGACGCGGAGCGAGGCTCCCTGTGCGAGGAACCACGCCTCGACTGCGTCGGCTTCCTCCCGCCCGCCGGGATGGCCGGGATAGACGACGACGCTCAGGATCCCATGTTCCGCGAGCAGGGCGAGGGACGAGTCGAGGGCGGCCAGGGTCGTGTCGCGGCGGGTGACCACGTCCTTGTCGCCCGAGGGCAGGTAGCCGAGGTTGAAGAGCACGGCCGAGACCGGACCGGTCACGACCTCGGCCATCGTCTCGTGCCCGCGGGCATGGAGCCGGACCTGGGGCAGGCCGTCGGTCCGGAGGCGGGTGGTGTCGATGGCTTCGGACTGGATGTCGAAGCCATCGACGCGTCCAGCCGGTCCCACGCAATGGGCCAGAAAGAGGGTGTCGTGTCCGTTGCCGACCGTGGCGTCGATGGCCGCATCGCCGGGACGCAGCCGCCGGGAGACGAGCTCGTGGACCAGTTCGGTGACGCGGGGCAGGGGCATCGTGGCGAGAATCAGGGAAAGTGGTGACGCAGGTCCGCCTCCTCCGGCACGGCGCTGCCCGAGACGAGGAGGTCGGCGAGCCGGGCCGCGTGCCAGGGACCGTTGAGGACCCCTTTCGAACCGAGCCCGTTGAAGAACGCGACCCTCTTCAGCGAGGGATGCGTGCCCATGAAGATCTGGCTGCGGCGGATCGTCGGGCGCAGGGCGCTGCGGCACCCGGTCGCCGTCACGGGCATCGGAGTGATCGAGGCGATCTTGGCGAGCACCTCCACTTGTCCGGTCCCGTCTTCGCCGGTGGCGCTTCCGTGGCGATAGGTCGAGCCCGCGCGGAAGCGGCCTCCGCCCAGGGGGAGGAGCCATCCGCCCTTGTTGACGATGCGGCCCTCGTCGGCCAGTTCCGGGATCTCGAGATCGAGGATGTCGCCGCCGGTCGGGCGCATTGGAATCCAGTCGAAGAAGCGGTTGCGGCCACTGCGCCAGCCTTCGCAGAAGACGGTCGTCTCCGCCTCGATGTTCTTCCAGCGGACGGCGTCGTGAGAGACGGAGACCTCCGCGGAATCGACCCTGCCGATGGCGTAGGAGGCCCGCTCCAGCAGGTGCTGACGGGTCAGCTCGAGGAAGGCGGGGACATCGAGCCATCCTCCTTCCTTCATCTCGAAGCCGCCATGGGGAGCGTGGAAGCGGGCCGTGTCGATTTGCAGCGGAGCGTGGAAGCGGGCGTAGCCGGGAGGTTCCTGCCCGATCCGCTGGGACCAGAGGCCGGCCTCCCATTCGTCGCGGAAGAGGCGCGCGATGCGCTGGTGGTGGAAGAGCGTCTGCCCATGGGCCTCCTCAAGACGCCAGTAGAAGCTCCTGGCGTAGTCGAGACGTTCCCCGAGACCAGGAGGAAGATGAAAGCGCGAGCCGGCAAGGGGAGTGACAAGCCCCGCCGCCACCTTCGAGGAGGTGTTCTCCTCGTCCCGGTCGACGACGAGGACGCGTCGGCCCCTCTCCAGCAGATGCCAGGCGAGCAGGGAGCCGGCGAGCCCCTGGCCCACGATGAGGAAGTCGGTTTTCAATGCGGCGAAAGGGATGGGAAGCCAAGCAGATGCGCCGGATCGGCCGGAAAAGCGAGAGCTTTGTTGGTTTGAATCCCTTGATGTTTAATTTTTATAAAATAAATGATTGCCACAGAGAGGGGATGGCATCAAAATTACGGAGAGTCCAAAAATTTCTATCAGAGCATGAGAATTCCCCTCCATTTCGGAACGATGCTGATCGCTTCCCTCGGCGTGTCCTTCGGTCTGGTCGGCTGCAGCGATCCACAGAGGCAGGCGCTGAAGCAGGTCGAGGAAAAGGGATACAGCTTTTCGGAGAAGGATCTCCTTGCCGCCGCCGCCGCAGGGGATGTGGCGGGGATCGAGGTCTTCCAGGCTGCCGGGATGGACATCGACGCCTCGGATCCCGCGGGGAACACGGCCCTGATCAAGGCGGCCGGAGCCGGACAGGTGGCGGCGGTGGAACGCATTCTGGGAATGGGGGCCGATCCTCGGAAGGTGAACGGGGTCGGTCGCGATGCGCTGCTCTCGGCTTCGGCGAAAGGCTTCGAGGAGGTGGCCCGGATGCTCCTGAGCCGCGGTGCCGACACGTCGGTTCGCGACAACGAAGGATGGGGCGCCCTGTCCCTCGCCGCCTACAACGGTCACGCCGGGGTCGTCTCCCTGCTCGCCAGCGGAGCCACGCCGGCGGAGCTGGACGACGCCCTGCTCGTGGCGAGCTTCAGTGGCGACCCGAAGGTGATCGACGCCCTGCTCGGGCAGGGGGCGAACATCAATGCCCGCAGCCCCGAGAGCAAGACGCCGCTGATGATCGCGTCGGAGGCGGGCAAGCTCGAGGCGGTGCGGACGTTGCTTCGGAACCAGGCGAATCCCTACGCCGTCGATCTCGGCAACCAGACGGCGGCCAATCTCGCCGAGGCCGCCGGACATGCGGAGGTCTCCCATCTCATCACCCACCCGGACAC
>CAYSZN010000608.1:0-1109 GCA_964435425.1 uncultured Akkermansia sp.
CGGCCCTCTGATGCACGGCCTCCTCGGCTTCCCGGATGGCCTCCCGGCTGATGGTATGGACGTCGCCGGGCGTGTCGGCGAGGTTGGGGTCGCAGGCGCGGAATTCGTGGGTGTAGGCGAAGCGCGGCGAGGTGACGATCTCGGCCGGGGTTCCCTGCTCGAGGATGCCGCCCTCGAAGAAGATCGCGACATGGTCGGCGAAGCGCTCGACGCCGCGCAGGGAGGCGGTCGTGACGAGGATGCCGATGCCGAACTCGTTCCGCAGGCGGACGAGCAGTTCGTGCCAGGCGGTTTCGGCGAGGGGATCGAGGTCGGCTCCGGCCTCTTCCGAAACGAGCAGGCGCGAGCCCAGCAGCAGGGCGCGGACGGCTCCGAGCCGCTTCCGGTCGAGGGGTGGCAGCTCGGCGAGGCGGCGGGGCAGCAATGAGTCTGGCTCGAGAAGTCCGGCGCTGAAGCAGCAGTCGTTCCATTCGCGGCCCTTCCCCTTGGCGAGGCGGCGGAGGCTGCGGAGCCACTGCCGCACGGTGCGGTCGGGATCGGTCGGAGCCGAGGTCTCGCTCGCGACTAGGGTGACGGGTCCCCGGCGCAGCCCGAGGAGGCGGTGGCGCTTCATCCGGGCGAGAGAGACGCCTTCGAGCTCGAACGAGCCCGACAGCACCTTGGTCCGGGGATCGGCGGTGCCGGTGGCGAGGCGGGCGAGGAGGGACTTGCCGCTGTCGGTCTCGCCCGCGAGCAGGGCGATCTCGCCCGGGGCGACGGAGAGGGAGACTTGCCGCAGGCCGATCCGCCGTTCGCCAAAGAGGCCGGGGGCCTCGACGGTCAGGTCGTTCACGGTCAGCAGGGATGGGGCGTCGGCGGCCATGTCGGGATCAGAGGAAGCGGGGAAGCGGTCCGGTGCGCAGGGCCGCCGAGACCCGCCAGCCGAGGAAGGAAAGGACGAGGACGACGGCGGTGGCGAAGAGGCCGGGGTGGATCGCCATCCAGGGGGCTTCGATGAGGTAGGTCCGCCCCCGTGCGACCATCGTGCCGACGCTGAGCCGATCTCCGGCGAAGCCGAGGAAGGAGAGGGCCATTTCCGCGAGGACGGCGGCGGGGACGAGCGAGGCGAA
>CAYSZN010000608.1:1209-2738 GCA_964435425.1 uncultured Akkermansia sp.
GAGGACGAAGAGCGAGACCGCGAGCAGGGCGAGCCCGATGCCCAGCGAGACGGCCACCACCGCGGCCGAGACCGAGGTGGCCATGGCGAGGCGGCTCAGCTCGAACAGATCCGCTCCGTTTGCGGCCGTGCCGAACCAGTGCTCGCGGTCGGGGGCCTGCCACTGCGGCGTGTCGCGGATTCCGTAGAGCTCCTCGGGCCGCGTGTCGCCCGCCGTTCCGCCCGAGAGGAGCCAGCCGAGGAGGAGGAGGTAGGGGATCGACAGGAGCAGGGCCCTCCGCATCCGCCAGAGCTGGACGGCGGAGTGGAGCATGGAGCGGGCGAGCCGGGATTGGCGTCGGTTCATGCGGTGGGCGGGGCGGCGAGTTCTCGGAGGAAGGTGGCGGCCGTGGCGATGGCCGAAAGGGAAAGGGCGGCGAGGAGGATGCCGGGATAGCTGTCGAGCCGGATCGATTCGACGAGGAGCGAGCCGAGGCCCGGATAGCGGAAGGCCGGCTCCAGCACGACGAGCGAGCCGAGCAGGGCGGGGACCGCCCCGTCGGCTAGGGCGGCGAGGTTCGGGACGGAGCGGCGCAGGACGTGGTCGTAGAAGATCTCCTCGTTGTTCGCGCCCTCGACGAAGAGGCTCCGCATCCAGGGGCGGGTGGCCTCGCGCTCGAGCTCCGCCGCGACGGCGCGGATCTGCCAGGCGATGCCCGCAGCCATGCCCGGCAGCGCCACCACCGCCGCGTGCCACCAGGAGAGCAGGTCCGGCCCCCGCTCGACGACGAGATCGTCGGCGAATCCGGGGCGCTGCCAGTGGAAATACGAATGGATCGCCACCAGCGTGACGAACCAGAATCCGGGGACGCAGGCAAAGGCCGCGAAGGGAGCGGAAAGGAGTCCGATCGCCCCGTAGCGGCGTCGGCGGGCCCCGAGGATGCCCCAGGCGTAGCCGACGAGGAGGATGCCGGGGACGGCGAGGAGGAGAACCCGCCCCGTCGCCGCGAGGCGCTCGCGGAGCAGGTCCTCCCAAAGGCGCGGAGGGGAGGCCAGCTCGGCAGGCACGGAGGCGTAGGACTCCGCATCCCAGACATGCCGGTCCGATCCCCCGATGACGCAGAAGGCGAGCTCCATCAGCAGCAGCAAGCCGATCCCCGCCGCCGCGAAGCGGATCATGGCCACGAGAAGACGCTGGAGGACGTGGCGAATCATCGCGGGGTGGAAGGAAGCGCCTGTTCGGACTTCGGATCTCGGGTTTCGGATTTCGCGCTTCCCGCCCTGACCCACCACGGACGCGTCGCCTCCAGCCCCTCCTTCCCGACCGCGATCGGCACCGCTTCCTCCGTTCCGGGCAGGTGCATCTCCAGCGCGCCCGTCCGCAAGGTGGCGATCCGGCCCGAATCGCAGACGAAAAGGCAGGGCTGGAGCGCGGCGATGGCGCGTTGCAGGGCGGCGGTCGTTTCGGTCAACACCGCCGGGTCGGACTCCTCGCGCAGCCGGTCGAGCAGGGCATCGACTTCGGCGTCGCGCAGGCCGCTGAGATTCCCG
>CAYSZN010000609.1:0-2731 GCA_964435425.1 uncultured Akkermansia sp.
GCGGCGGAGGCCGTCGTCTGGATCTACCGCTTCGAGAAATCCCTCGTCGCCCCGCGCCGCGGACGCCTCCTCCTCGCCCTGCGGCTCGCCGCCCTCGCCATTCTCCTCCTCATCCTCGCGCAGCCGGTGCGCTCCTTCGTCGAGGAGCGCGAAATCGCGCGCGAGGTCGCCGTGCTGATCGACGACTCGGACTCCATGCGACTCGCCGACCAGCGGCTGACGCCCTCGCAGAAGCTCGACCGCGCCGCCCTCCTCGGCGTGCCGGGTTTGGAGCAACGCCCCGCCCTTGCCGCGATCGGACGCGCCGCCACCGCCCTCGACGCCGAATTCGTCGAGGAGCTGAACGCCCTCCGCTCCGCTCCCACCCTCGCCGCCGGGCTCGAAGGCCGCGCCGCGCAGTTGCCCGCGCGTTTCGCCTCCCTCGAAAGCCGCCGCGCCGCCCTGACGGACTCCCTCGCCATGGCGGCCTCCGCGCCGCTCCCCGACGAGGTGCGGGGCAAGCTCGACGATTCCCTCAAGCGCGTCCGCGACGGGCTCGCCCGCATCCTCCCCCTCGCTGTGAAGGCCGACGAATCCGGCAGCGGCGAGGAGCTCGCGAAACAGCTCGAAGTCGCCCGCGACGAACTGCGCCCCCTCGTCGAGACCCTCCCCACGACCACGGCCAAGGCCGACGAAGCCTACTACGAACGCCTCGACGGACCGACGAAGCAGTTCGTCGATGAAGCCGCCGCGACTCCGCGGGCCGAACTCGCCCGGCGCGTCCTTTCCACCCCCGTCCCCGCAGCGGCGGAGGAAACGGAACCCCAGACCGAACAGGGTCAAGCCGCCGACCCGACCCTCCTCGGTCGGCTCAAGGAGCGCTACAACCTGCGCTACTACCGCTTCGCCCGCGATGTCGTCCAGATCACCGACCCGCTCGCCGGGGAGGACGCCATCGAGATCGGCCGCCGCCCCGACAAGGCCCAGACCGACCTCACCGGCGCGCTCGAACACGTCCTCGCGAACACCTCGCCCGAATCGCTCGCCGGGGTGCTGCTGCTGGGGGACGGACGGCACAACGGCGCCGCCCTGCCCGAGGACAGCCTGCGCCAGCTCGCCGTGCGCAACACGCCCCTCTCCGCCGTGCCCCTCGGCGCGGACCTCGGTCCGGTGGACATCTCCCTGCTCTCGCTGAACGCGCCCGAGTCCATCTACCTCGACGACCGCGTCGTCGTCACCGCCACCGCGAAGCTCGACGGCTTCCTCGGCGAGACGGTGCGGGCCGAGCTGCTCTCCGGCGAGGAAGTCGTCGAAAGCGTCGAGATCGAGGTCACCGACGTGAACTTCCGCACCGAGATCGCCTTCGTCCACAAGCCCGAGGCCAAGGGCATCCACGACTACCGCGTGCGCCTCCAGCCCGACCCTCGCGAGATGTTCCAAGAGAACAATTCGTGGGACTTCAAGGTCGCGGTCACCGATGACCGGACGAACGTCTTGCTGGTCGATGGCTTCCCCCGCTGGGAGTTCCGCTACCTGCGCAACCTGTTCTACGGCCGCGACAAGTCGGTGCATCTCCAATACGTCCTCCTCCATCCCGACGAGATCCACCGCGCCCCCCAGCCGCCCACGGTCCACGCCAGCGCCTCGCGCCCCTTCGGCGAGGCCGGGGCCACGCACCTGCCGCAGGTCGCGTCGGAGTGGCAGCAGTTCGACGTCATCATCCTCGGCGACATCCCGCCGTCGGCCCTTTCCCCCCGCGACCTCGCCGCCATCGAGGAGGCCGTGACGAAGCGCGGCACCCTCCTCGTCTGCGTCGCCGGACCTCGCCACATGCCCCACGGCCACGACAGCCGCGCCTTGCAGAACCTGCTCCCCGTCTCCTACACGCCCGGCGCGGCGACGCGCTACGAGACGCCCGAGAGCGCCTACCGCATCCAGCTCACCGCGGCGGGGCGCGAGCATCCCGTGACCTCGCAATCGACCAGCCGCGCCCTCAACGAGGAGATCTGGTCGGGCTTCCCGCCGATGCGCTGGCGCTACGCGGGCGCGCAGATGAAGGAGACCGCCGAGATCCTCGCCTACGCCCATCCCGCCGGGGCCGCGCCGACGGCGGCGGGCTTCGCCCCCGACGGCTCCCCCGGCTCGGTCGAGGCCGCGATCCAGCAGCTCGCCAACCAGAAGCAGGTCGAGGCCGGGAACGCCGTCGTCTCCACGATCCGCGCGGGCCTCGGCAAGGTGCTGCTGCTGCACTTCGACCAGACGTGGCGCTTCCGCTACGGCGTCGGCGACACGCACCACCACCGTTTCTGGGGCCAGATCACGCGCTGGGGTGCGGGGCCGAACCTGCGTTCGGGCAACGACTTCGTCCGCCTCGGCACGGACCGGCTCAGCTACACGCCGAACGACCCCATCGAAGTCACCGCGAAGGTGCTCGATCCCGAGCGCCGCCCCGTCACCGACGCCGGCGTCGAGGTGGAGGTCTGGAAGGACGGCGAACGTCTCCGCAAGCAGCGTCTCAGCTACCGCTCCGACTCCTCGGGCCTCTACGAGACGAGCCTCGGCGGCCTCGACGAGGAGGGCGAATACCGGCTGAAGCTCGTCGGAGGCGAGGTGGACAAGGCCATCGCCGCCGCGCCGGACGGGCCGCAAGATATCGAGACCGAGCTGCTCGTCGTGACGACGCGCAATCCGGTGGAGCTGGCCGAGCTCACCGCCGACCGCGATTTTCTCAACCGCGCCACGACGATGACCG
>CAYSZN010000610.1:0-2713 GCA_964435425.1 uncultured Akkermansia sp.
GATGGAAAAGACGCTGGGTTTTTGATCGATGGCAGTTCGCTCTCCGCCGTCCGTCCGCCCCGCCGAAGGCATGGGCAGGATGCCCATGCGACATCAGCAGAGCGCCGCCCAAAGCGCCGAGCGCCACACGGTGGAGCGGGAGACTTTGATCCGTTCGCGCAAGACCCGTTCCGCTCCGGCTTCGTCGAGGAGCTGCGTGGTTTTTCCAGCGAGCAGCATGGGCAGCCGCGTGCAGAAGCGGACGCGCGGATCGCGGACGGCCTTGGTGTAGGTGTCTGCCTCATCGAGATAGCCACGGCAGATTCCGAGCCAGCGGTCGAAGACGGGAGCGATGGCGGTGGCGGAAGGAAGCCCTTCGCCGTTCCAGCCGGCGGTGCGCAGCTCGTCGGCGGGCAGGTAGCAGCGACCGCGCGGGAGATCCTCGTGCAGGTCGCGGAGGATGTTCACGAGCTGGAGGGCATGGCCCAGCTTGCGGCCGCTGCCGAGCATCGAGGTGGCTTTGTCAGGATCGGCGAAGCGCTCGCCGAGGACGGTAAAGGCGGTCTTCGTCCAGAACTCCCCGACGCATCCGGCGACGCGGCGGGTGTAGAGGAGCAGGTCGTCGCCGGTGGCGCAGGCGGCGGGACCGTCGGCGAAGGCGCTCAAGTCCCAGCGCTGGCCGTCGAGAATGGTCCGGATCACTTCGGCGACGAGGGCGCGGAGCTCTGGAGCGAGCCGGTGAAAGGCAGCGACGAGCTCATCGGCCCGGCGGACGAGGACACGTTCGCCGGGATGGTCCAGCCGCTCGGCGAAGGCGGTCGGATCGCCCCCGAGCCGGTCGCGTTCCCCTTCGATGACAAGGCGGAAGTCGTCGAGCCGGGCGAGTCGCTCGCCTTCGGGCAGTCCCGGCGCGTCGGCGAGAGTGTCGCTGTATCGGGCGAGCAGGTAGGCGAGCGAAACGGGCTCCCGCATCGGCGCGGGAAGGAAGCGCAGGCTCAGGTAGAAGGAGCGCGAGACGGAGCGGAGAAGATCTTCCTGCATGACGGGTGGGGGCCTACGGAACACGCGGAAGGCACGGAAAACAGGACCTGACTGGCAATGCGGCACTCGGATAGATGAATCCCGGTGGGAAGCCCAAGGAGGGCCGACATTCCTGTCGGCCGGCTGGTCGGGCCGGGCTTGTCGGCCGACAGGAATGTCGGCCCTCCTTGGGGCCTGGAGCCGCGTCCGTAGAACGATTCGGGTGCCGCACGACTAACATCATACCCAAAAGCCCCTTCCGTGTTTTCCGCCTGTTCCGTAGGCCATCATCCCAGATGCTCCGCCGCCTCGCGCAAGATCCGCTCCGTGGTCTCCCAGCCGATGCAGGGGTCGGTGACGGATTGGCCCCAGGCCATCGCGGCCCGGTCCTCGAGGATGGGCTGGCTGCCCTCGACGAGGTTGCTCTCCAGCATCGCGCCGACGATGTGGGAGTTTCCGGCCACGCGCTGCGCGACGATCTCCTCGAAGACGCCGGGCATCCTGCGGAAGTCCTTGGAGCAGTTCGCATGGCTCGCGTCGATGACGAGGGCGGGGTTCACGCCGCCTTTCTCAAGCGCTTCCAGGGCAGAGGCGACCGAGGCGGGATCGTGGTTTGGCCCGCCGTCGCCGCCGCGCAGCACGGTGTGGCAGCTCGCGTTGCCGCGGGTGCTCACCATCGAGGCGACGCCCTCGGGGCTGATGCCGAAGAAAGTCTGCGGGGCCTGTGCCGCTTTCAAGGCGTTCACGACGGCGCCCATTCCACCGAAGGTGGTGTTCTTGAAACCGACAGGCATGGACAGGCCCGAGGCCATCTGGCGGTGCGTCTGCGACTCGACAGTGCGTGCCCCGATGGCGGCCCAGGAGATGAGGTCGGCGATGTATTGCGGGGTGATGGGGTCGAGGAACTCCGTCGCTGCGGAGAGGCCGAGACCGACGATCTCGCCGAGCAGCTCGCGCGCGATGCGCAGGCCCTCGGAGAGGTTGGCGGTGCCGTCGAGGTCGGGATCCATGATGAGCCCTTTCCAACCGACCGAGGTGCGCGGCTTCTCGAAGTAGACGCGCATCACGATTTCGAGGCGGTCGTCCAGTTCGCTGCGGAGGGCGGCGAGCCGTTCCGCGTAGGCGATGCCCTGCGCCGGATCGTGGATGGAGCAGGGGCCGACGATGACGAGGAAGCGGTCGGAACGCCCGTGGAGGATGTCCTCGATGCGGCGGCGGGCCGCGCTCACAGTCGCGGCCTGCTCCGCGCTGCGCGGGCGCTCGTGCATGAGCAGGGCCGGAGCGGGAAGGGGGACGTTGAAGAGGACGTTGAGATCGGTGACGGGTTCGGACATGGACTTGGGGGCGGCCGCCGGCCGCCCCCGTCGTCTCCCCCACGAAGCGAGACGCCTACTTCATCGGGCATTTGTCGGCGAAGCGATCCTTGTGATCGGCGAACGCCTTGGCGACGACCTCGTGCTGATAGCCGTCGCCCTTCTTGACGACCTGCGCGATGTAGAAATCCTGGATCGGGAAGTGATTGTTGTTGAACGAGAACGAGCCCCGGGTCGAGTCGAACGACGCCTTCTTCAGCGCCGCGCGCAGCGCGTCCTTGTTCCCGATGTCGCCCTTGACCTCGGCGACCGCCTTGTCGAGCAGCATGAGCGAATCGTAGACGAAGGCGGCGTAGAACACCGGATTGCGGCCATACTCCTTCTGGAAGGCCGCGACGAAC
>CAYSZN010000611.1:0-2704 GCA_964435425.1 uncultured Akkermansia sp.
GCCAAACTCGTCGCCTCCCAGCCCGAAGACCGCCGCCTCGTCGACGAGATCTACCACCGCATCCTCTCCCGCGCCCCCGGCGACGCCGAGACCGAGGCCGCCCTCGCCGTCATGCAGGAGATCGAGTCCGACCACCAGTCCCTCGTCGCCAAGCTCGCCAAGGCCGAGGCCGACTGGGTGCCCGAGAAGAGCCGGCGCGAGATCGCCCGCTACCAAGCCATCGACAAGGCCCGGACCGAGCTCGCTGCCTACCAGCCCGAGGCCGCCAAGAAGAAAGCCGAGGCCGAAGCCGCGCAGAAAGCCCGCATCGAGGCCGCGACCAAGGCCCTCGCCGACCACGACGCCACCGTGCCCGCGAAAGCCGCCGAGTGGGAGAAAGGCCTCACCCTCGCTTCCTTCTGGACGAAGTGGACCCCGCTGACGCCCTCCGCCGCCACCGCCAACGAGCCCAGCGGCATGAAGCTCGCCATCGAGCCAGACGGCAGCCTCCTCGCCAGCGGCCCGTCGAAGCCCGTCATCTACACCCTCACCATCCCCGTGAAGAGCGCCGCCCGGATCAGCGGCCTCATGCTCGAAGCCCTGCCCGACGAACGCCTCCCCGGCTACGGTCCCGGCCTCAACCCGAACGGCAACTTCGTCGTCACCGAATTCGCCGCGAGCTACGTTCCCGCCGGCGGCGATCCGAAGAAGCCCACGGCCCTCAAGTTCAAGGACGCCAGGACCGACCACATCCAGCAGGGCTTCGACGTGAAGGCCTCCATCAACGGCCAAGTCGGACGCGACGACAAAGGCTGGGCCGTCGCCGGCAACGAGCGCCAGCCCAACTGGGCACGCTACCAGTTCGAGCAGCCCCTCGCCATCGACGACAAAGGCGGCACCCTGACCCTCACCATCCAATGCCAGTATTCCAACGGCGAATACCCCCTCGGCAAGTTCCGCGTCTGGACCACCGACGCCGCCGATCCCCTCGACGCCGGGCTGCCCGCCGCCGTCGCCGCCATCCTGCAAACCGAGCCAGCCCAGCGCCAGCCCGAGCAGCAGAGCGCCCTCGCCGCCTTCTTCCAGAGCCGCAGCAAGGACCGCCATATCCTCGTCGCCAAGCTCGCCACCGAGAAGCGCCCCCTCGCCCCCGACGCCCAGCTCCTCGCCCTCGAAGCCGCCCTGAAGACCGCCGAGCAGCCCATCAAGGAGGACCCCAAGCTCCTCGAACTGCGCGACAACATGGCCCACTCCACCCAGCAAGCTGCCGACCGCCGCCTCACCGCCGCGCAGGATCTGGCATGGGCACTGGTGAACAGCCCGTCGTTTTTGTTCAATCGGTGAGGAAGGATTGAGGTGTTGAGGCGTTAAGGAATTGAGACTTGAACTTCTGATGACATGAATCTGCCGTTAACCGAAGAAATCTCTCCATGAGCGATCCCCGAGAAGCGCTTCTAAAAACGATCTGGGACGATGCAAACTCTATGCTTTGCGATTCGTGGATTCATTCTGAAATCAAGAGAAGCAGCGAAAAACCAGATGATCCCTATGCGGATACTGGAATGATTTTCCGGCGACTTTTGGATCTGGGGGCGTCTCCAAAAGACTTGGCTCTTCTGTGTCGAAACAGCGCACTTACAGGCGCGTTCACCACTTTGTTTGAGATACAGATGCATTTTCCGGACTTCAACGACATATCTGGGATACACACGGAGCTTCTGGCATCAGACCCGTCTGGTGGCGAGGCTCGTCCCGGATTCGCTCCTGAGATGAACCAAAGCAGCGGCTAACCGTATCCCACGCTCATGACACCCTTTGATCCAGCAGACCCGAAGACGAGGCGATTGCCTTGCGGCGGTGTCATCGCGCCGCGTCGCTGGAGTGTCCCGGAGGGACGCGAGACATTAGCCGGGGGTGGACCCGCGAAGCGGGGGAACCCCCGGAACCCGTCGCCCCTGCATACCAAGCGCCCCGGAGGGGCGCGAGAAGGGTCGGCGGCAGGAAACACGACCGCCTCCCCCCGCATCGAACGCCTCTTCCGCCCCTCCGGGGCGGCCCGGTCTTTCGTGGGCGAATCCGGTGGTTGCGCTCGTTCCTTGCTCCACCACCGGCTACCTTCTCCCGCCCCTCAGGGGTTTTCCTTGGTCCACTATCGCCAATTTCGATTCTGACAGCCCCGCAGCCTGAAAAGATCCCATGACGCTTTCCGGAACCGCCCATTACGTTCAGCACACCACCAAGGTGTCGGGTGGCGTCCGCAACCGTCCGACTTCGACCTCCTACATCACCCTGTTTCGCGTAGAGGGTCGCCAATGCATGATCACAACGCCCAAACCGATTCCGATCGCAGACGGGAATGCGGTCATCGTATCGGGACGAACAGGCCGCTCGGGACTTACCGCATACGCCATCCACAACATGGCCAATGGGATCACCTCCCACACCGGCATCGCGAGCAAGGTTCTCCTTGGCTTGATCCTGCCGGTATTCGGCCTGATTTTCTGCGGCATCGCATCCATGATCCTCGGGAGCTATTCATGGTATCTGTACTTGGCGTTTGTCGCCTATTCGATCTATTTGTTCTACCAAGCCTGCATGGCGGCCTCGGCAAGAGGGCAGGTTGCCGCACACTCGCAAACTTCCCCCACCCAAACTTCCCCCAGCTAAACCGCCAAAAAGCTAAACAGCCAACCCGCCCCACCACCATGATCAGACTGCCCGGAGA
>CAYSZN010000612.1:0-2702 GCA_964435425.1 uncultured Akkermansia sp.
CGAGGGCTTGCAGGCGGGCCGAGCGCCGGAATACGGCAACGCAGCCACTCTTGCGAGAAGCGGGAATGTTCATCGGGGTTGAGGGGGTGGGGAGGGACACAAAATCGGCGGGAATTCCCGCCGATTTTTCGCAGATTAGGAAAATTTGCCGGTTCTTGTCGATTTTATTTTTTACGCAAACGTAAATTTTTCACTGCCCCGCCCCTCTGGTCTCCAGACATTTGCGGGTTTCCTGTTCCCGGGATTGACGCCTCCTTGTCCACTGCTACGATATCGCACCGATTCCTTCCCACTCCCGAGGACCATGAAAACGCTCTCCCTCCTTCCCTTCGCCGGCATGGTATTGCTCTCTTCGTCCGAAGCCGTCGACTATCAGGAGGAGGTCCGTCCGATTCTCAACAAGAAGTGCTTCAAGTGCCACACAGGGCCGAAGGCGAAGGGAAGCCTGCGCATGGACACGCCGGCGGATTTCTCGAAGCGCGTCGCTGGGGACGATCCCGTCATCATCCCCGGCGACCCCGCCAAGAGCCTCCTTTCGATCAAGGCCGGTCTCCCCGCCACCGACGGAGAAGCGATGCCTCCGCCACCCGCCCGCGAGCGAGGGGCCGAACCCATGACCAACGCCGAGCTGGCCATCGTCCGCCAGTGGATCGCGGAAGGGGCCAAGTTCGAGGCCGGAGAGAGCACCGCCACGGCGTCCGCCACCGTCGCGGAACCCACCAGCGGAGGAGCGATGGCTGCCGAGATCCGTACGTGGACGAACAGCGCGGGAGCTGCTCTGCAAGCTGCCTTCGTCTCCTCCGATGGCACGAATGTGACGCTCCGCAAGGAGGACGGCAGCCAATTCACCTACCCGCTGGCGAACCTGAACGCCGAGAGCCAGGCGCTGGCCAAGCAGCTCGCGGCCAATCCGTAGTGCCTGGTGCCTCGTGCTTGGCCTGGAAGAGTGCGCCGGACCAAGAGGAGCAGGACCCATGGACGACGAATCCATCCACCAGCCGCACGACAAGCTCTTCAAGGCCGGTTTCTCCGATCCAGCCAACGCCGCTGCCTTCCTGCGCTGGCGTCTCCCGCCCGCGCTTGCCGCAGGCATCGACTGGGATTCCCTCCGTCGAACCCGGCTCCTTCATCGACTCGCAATTTCGCCACTGCGAGAGCGATCTGCTTTTCTCCGCCGCTTTCGGAAAACCGGAGGAAGCGGGGGAGGAGGAACGGCTGCGATGCTGCTTCTATTTTCTCCTCGAGCATTTCAGCGGCCCCGCCCCCTTCGCGGCCCTGCAGGTGCTGCGCTACATGACGCGCATCTGGGAGAGGCACCTCGCCGAGGCTAGAGCGGCGGGAGAAGCCCCCGTCCGCCTGCCCGTCGTCGTGCCTGTGGTGGTCGCGCAGAACGACGGAAGCTGGGAGATCTCTCCCCGCTTCTCCGACCTCCTCAAGATCCCCGAGGGCTTCGAAGAGGTCGTGCGGCCCTACATCCCCGACTTCGCCGTCTCGCTGCTCCAGTTGGCGGAGATTCCCTACGAGGCGATCGCGGGGACGCCGTCCGGAATCCTGGCCCTGCGGGCGCTGAAGGCGGAGCGCATCGGCGAGCAGATGGGCGACGTGGTGTGGGACGAGGGGCTGATGTCGCAGGTGGAGCGGGCGGCGCGGGAGTTCTTCGAGCTGCTGGTGCGCTACCTGATGCGCGGTGGCGTTGACACGGGAGCCTTCGAGCGTAGGGTGGAAAAGATCGTCGAACCACGACTCCGCAGCACAACCATGACCATCGCCGAACAGTATATCGAGAGGGGCATCGAACGGGGCATCGAGAAGGGACAAAGGGCCGACATTCTCGAAGCCTTGGAGATCCGCTTCGGAGCGGTGCCGGAGGGCTTGCGGGAGACGGTGGAGGGAACGAGCGGTTCCCAGCGTCTCCGGGAGCTTCACCGTTCGGCGATCATGTGTGCGACGTTGGAGGAGTTCGCCCGCTCGCTTTGAGCAGGTGGCCCGTTGTCCTTGGTCCGGAAAAAGCGGAAACGTCCCCGCTTAAGCCGACTCCGGCATGAAGGTAGGCATGGCGATTCCGGCGACGGGCTGGACCTCCCCCCTCACCTGCCCGAGGTGCAGCTCGCAGTTCCTCGCGCCCATCGCGTAGGCGGCGGCGATCAGGCGCTTCTCCGTGGCGGGAAGGAGAAAAACGACCGCCTTTCCCCGGAACCGGTCGAGCTGCGCCCGGAGCAGGGCTTCCGCCGCTGCCGCCGAACGCATCACGCCGGGACCGATGAGACGGCTGGCCGGGTGGTCGACCGAAGCGAGGAAGCCCTCGATCCCGCCGTCCGCACCGACGGCCACGAAGGTCTTCCAGATCCCCGTGCTGTTCTCGATGAAATAGCAATAGTCCCGCTCTCTGGAAATGCCGCTGACCTCGAATTCCAGACCGCCCATCGCCACGATGTCTGAAGGCTCCGCCTCGCGCACCTTCGGCAGCGCCTCCCCGTCCCCCTCGCCCAACCCTTCCGACGGCACTTCCAGCAGCATGTCCTGATAGAGGCAGAAGGGCGAGAAGCCATAGCGGTTGTAGAGAGAATAGGAATCGAGGTTCAGCGCGCTGGAAACGAGGCGCAGGGGCAGGTCGAGGCGTTCCGCCTCGTCGATGATGCGCGAAAGAAGGCGTCCGGCGATGCCGTGGCCGAAATAGTTCGGATGCACGTTCATGATGCCGA
>CAYSZN010000613.1:0-2702 GCA_964435425.1 uncultured Akkermansia sp.
AAGACCCACTGCATCCCGGCGGCCTCGGCGGCGACGATGCCGGGCTGGCCGTCCTCGAAGACGAGGCAGTTCGACGGCGCGACGCCCATGCGCTCGGCGGCGAGGAGGAACATGTCGGGGGATGGCTTGCCCCGCAGGACGTCCGCAGGGGTGATGACGATGTCGAAGAGACCGCCCAAGCCCGTCACCTCCAAGGACGGCGCGACGATGGCGAGGTCGCTGCCGGAGGCCACGGAGATGCGCCGCCCCTCCTCGCGGTAGCGCCGCGCGAGGGCGGCCACGGCGGCCACGGGGGTCAGCTCGTGCAGATGGCGGGAATACCATCCGGCCTTGAATTCGTGGACCGAATCGGGATCGAGCGCGACGCCGTGGCGCTGGTTCAACTCCATCACGGTGACGCGGTCGGGCACACCGGCGCTGGCGTAGAAATCGTCCTCGGTCCACTGCCACGGGGCTCCGTGGTGGGCGAAGCTCGCATTCCAGGCCCGGTAGTGCAGGGGCATGGAATCGACGAGGGTGCCGTCGCAGTCGAAGATGAAGCCTTCGAAATCCTCGTGGGGGAGATCCAATGTCATGTTCTGGATCGCAGGGAGGGGCAGCCGCTCAAGCCTCGTGCGAGGCCGCCGCCCTCTTGTTCGCCGAGTCCGAGGGCAGCGCGTCCACCGTTTCCATCTCCACGGTGGAGCCGCCCCGGGAGAAGAATTTCTTGAAGAGGCGGCGCGGCAGGCTCTTGCCCGACTCCTCGTTCTCGATCTCGGCGAGGGCGCCCTCCTTGGCCTTCTCCCACGCCGGGGCGAAGCCGGGGGCGTTCAGGACCATGGCCTTCTCGGCCCGGGCGAAGATCTCCAGCTCGCGCTCGAGGGAGGCCATGTCGCTCTGGACGCGGCCCGAGTTGACCTTCATCCGCAGGTTCTCGTTCTCCTGCTTCAGGGTGTCGAGCTTGCCCTTCATCTCGGCGAGCTTCTCCGCCTCGATTTCGAGCTTGTCGCTGAGGTGCCCCTTGAGCCGCCTCAGCTCGCCCTTGGTCTTCCAGTGGGAAATGAGGGAGAGGACGCAGAAGGTGAAGCCGAGGACGAAGCCCCAGAAAAACCAGTTCGTGAGGACGGTCTTGAGTGTTTCCATGTTGGCCGGGACGATACCGGCGGAAAGGGGCCGTGTAAACTGCCGATGCGGGGAGCGTTTCCAACTCCGGCCAGTTTTTCAGTGTCTCCGCTTTCAGTGCTCAGTCCCATCCGGTCGGCATCCGATGTGCCTGAGCACGAAGGCGTAGCGCAGCGCGATCTCGTCGAGCTCGCGGTAGCGCCCCGAGGCCCCGCCGTGGCCGGTCTCGAAGGCGGTGTGGAGCAAGGGGGGCGTTGCACCGGTGTTGAAGACGCGCAGCTTCGCGATCCACTTCGCCGCTTCCCAGTAGGGGACGCGGTTGTCGTTCCATCCGGCGAGGGTGAGGATAGGCGGGTAGGCCAAGGGCCCGACGTTGTCGTAGGGGGAGTAGGCACGGATGCGGTCGAAGACGGGGCGCGAGCTCGCGGGATCGCCCCATTCCTCGTATTCGCCGGTGGTCAGCGGCAGGCTGGCGTCGAGCATGGTGTTGAGGACATCGACGAAGGGCACGTTCGCGACAAAGGCGGCGAAGAGGTCGGGACGCTCGTTGAGGACGGCCCCGGCGAGGAGGCCGCCCGCGCTCGCCCCGGTCCCGGCGAGCCGGTCCTTCGCGCACCAGCCGTCGGCGACGAGATGCTCGGCGCAGGCGATGTAGTCGGCGAAGGTGGTCGGCTTCCGCTCCAGCTTTCCCGCCTCGTACCAGGGCCGGCCGAACTCCCCGCCGCCGCGGATCTGGGCGATGGCGTAGCCGACTCCGCGGTCGACGAGGCTGAAGACATGGCTGTCGAACCCCGGATCGTTCGCGATGCCGTAGGCGCCGTAGCCGTCGAGGAGGATCGCGCCCGTTCCGTCGCGGTCATGGCCGGCGGGGAGCAGGAGCCAGATCGGGAGCTTCGCCCCGTCGCCCGCCGTCGCGAAGGTCCGCTCGACGCGGTATTTCGCCGGATCGAAGCCGGGGGGCGGAGTCTGCTCCTTCAGGATGCGGACCTCGCCGGTGACGAGGTCGGCCTCGGCCACGGTGTAGGGCTTCAGCAGCGTCTCGTAGCTGAAGCGCTGCGCCGCCGCGGTCGGCTCGGGCGTCGCCTCGGTCGAGACCCAGCCCCCTTCGGTAGGCGACGAGACCCACTTCATGGTGCGCTGGTCAGGGTCGAGGAGGAAGAAGCCGGGCACCCCTTCCTTCCGCGCGCCGAGGACGACGGCGCTCGCGAAGGCCTCGACGGAGTCGTAGGCGATGGACTCGTCGCCGGGCAGGACCTCCTCCCACGTCTCGCGGGCGGGATTCTCCAAGGGAGCGCGGAAGAGGCGCCCGTTCACCGCGCTCTCGTTGGTGAGGATGAACCACTGGTCGCCGCAGTCGGCGAAGGCGTGGCGCACGCCCTCCTCGCGCGGGAGGAAGCGCTGCGGCGCGGCCTCGGGATCGGCCAGGGAGAGGCGCGAGGTCTCGCTGGTGTCCTTCGAGCGGGAGCCGATCAGGAGAAAACGGCCGCTCTTCGTCGTATCGAGGTCCACGCTGTAGCGCTCGTCGGCCTCCTCGTAGACGATGGCGGCCCGGCCGGGGTCTTCGCCGAGACGGTGCCGCCGCACTCGCCAGGAGCGGTCCG
>CAYSZN010000614.1:0-2699 GCA_964435425.1 uncultured Akkermansia sp.
AGGGAGCTGTCTTCGAGGTTTACCGGGAAATGGGCAGCGGCTTTCTGGAGGCGGTTTATCAGGAATGCTTGGAAAAGGAACTTCGGCGGCGAGGGATTCCCTTTGTCTCGCAACAGGAACTGAAGCTCTCCTACAAGGGCGAGCTGCTGGTGCAGACCTACAGACCAGATATCATCTGCCACGGCCTGATCATTCTGGAACTCAAAGCCGTGAAAGCGATCGCTCCCGAACATCAGGCCCAGATGCTCAACTATCTCAAAGCTACCGGTCTCCGGCTCGGTCTCATCATCAATTTCGGACATTATCCCAAAGCGGAGATCCAACGCTTGGCGAGATGACTGTGGAATGGCGAACCACAAACTACACGAAACCGGGAAAAAGCCACGGGGACCCCATCCCAAAGCCGGCTCCTCCATCTTTTTTCGTGTGGTTCGTGTATTTCGTGGTTCAAACAGCGAAGCCCCAGCGCGAATCGGCCATTGCGGAACCGCCCCATTCCGGGCTTTCCTCGGGATCGATGAAAAGGCCACTCCTCACGCTCCTGCTGCTGCTTTCCAGTCCCGTCCTTCCCGCCGCCGATCCTGCCAAACCCGTCTTCCAGGCCGGAGCCGCGACGAGCGATGTGACCGCTCCGCTCGGCACCTCCATGAACGGCGGCTTCCACGACCGCGAGGCGGCCTACGTCCACGATCCACAGCTCGCCCGCTGCCTCGTCCTCGACGACGGGAAGACCCGCATCGTCCTCGTCGTGGTCGATAGCTGCGTGATCGGTCGCGACATCTTCGACGAGGCCAAGGCGATGGTGGAAGAAGCCACGGGACTGCCCGCGTCGCAAATGCTGATGTCGGCGACGCATTCCCACACCTGCGGCACGATGCAGGCCGTGGGGCAGAGCGATCCCGACCCGCTCTACCAGCGCTTCGTGGCGAGACGCATCGCCGACGTGGTGCGCTGCGCGATCCAGAATCTCGAGCCCGCCCAGATCGCCTGGGGCGTCGGCAGCGTGCCGCAGCATGTCTTCAACCGCCGCTACGTCATGAAGGAGGGCGGCATCCCGCCGACTCCCCTCGGCGTCACCGCCGACCAAGTCCGCACCAATCCCGGCGTCGGAAACCCGCTCGTCGAAAAGCCCGCCGGTCCCACCGATCCCGAGGTGCCCTTCCTCTCCGTGCGCAGCGTGGAGGGCCGCCCCATTGCCCTCTACGCGAACTACGCCCTCCACTATGTCGGCGGCACCGGGCCGAATCATATTTCCGCCGACTACTTTGGGGCCTTCGCCAAGAAGATCGGACAGATCCTCGACGCCGATCGTGTCGAGCCTCCCTTCGTCGGGATGATGTCGAACGGGGCGAGCGGCGACATCAACAACATCGATGTCCTCGGACAGCAGGAGAAGCAGCCGCCCTACGGCCAGATCCGCCTCGTCGCCGGGGACGTCGCGGACGAGGTCGCCCGCGTCCACGCAGGGCTGACCTGGCACGACCACGTTCCCCTCGCCGCCGCGCAGCGCGAACTGGGTCTCGGCGTGCGCCTGCCCACCGCCGAGGAGGTGGAGAAAGCCCGCGAGACGATGCAGCAGTCGAAGCTGCTGCCCCGCATGGAGACCCTCGAGCAGGTCTACGCCCGCGAAACGGTGCTGCTCTCCGAATTTCCAAAGGAGGTCTCCGCGCCGCTCCAAGTGGTGAAAATCGGGGATCTCAGCCTCGCCGCGATGCCCGCCGAGGTCTTCGTCGAGATCGGGCTGGAGCTGAAGCGCCTCCACCCCGGCTCCACCGTCGTTGGCCTCGCCAACGCCTACCATGGCTATCTCCCGACGCCCGAGCACCACGCCCTCGGTGGATACGAGACCTAGCGGGCGCGCTCCAGCTACCTCGAACCCGAGGCCTCGACGAAGATGGTGAAGGTGCTGGACGAGATGATGACCGAGCTCGGCCAGTGACCGAGCTGGCGACGGTATCGTTCCACTCCGGGAAGCGGGCGATTTGGACACGCCGATTCCCGTGAATTGTCCCCGAGACGGGACTGTGGCAGCGTCGTGGACTGCTGTCCTCCATGAAATCCCCCGACCATCTCTCCACTTCCCGCCGTCTCTTCCTCCATGCGGTTCTGGCGAGTCCGGCCCTGATTCCCGGCGCGGTCTGGTCCGCCGCCGGGGCGGAAGGAACGGACGGGACGCGCGGGGCCGGAGGCTTCGACGAGCCGGGCAGATCGCTCCCCCTCGTCAACGACGCCGATGTGATCGTCTGCGGCGCGGGTCCCGCCGGCACCGCCGCCGCCATTGCCGCCGCGCGGGCCGGAGCGAAGGTGCGGCTCTTCGAGAGCAACGGCTGCCTCGGCGGAGTCTGGACGGCGGGACTGCTCACCTGGATCTTCGATTTCGACAAGCCCGGCCTCACCCGCGAGATCGTGGCCGAGCTCGACGCCCGGGGCGCACGCAGGGGCGGCGATCCGGGACGCTTCGTCTACGAACCCGACGAGATGAAGCTGCTCCTCGAGGATCTCTGCACCGGCGCGGGTGTCCAGTTCCGCCTGCAAAGCCGGGTCGTCGCGGCCTATCGCGAGGGACGGCGGCTCACGACCGTGGTGACCGAATCCCGCTCCGGCCGCGAGGCCTGGCAGGCCCCCGTCTTCATCGACACCACTGGCGACGGCGTTCTCGGCTCCCTCGCCGGCTGCGGATGGGGCCTCGGCGACATGGG
>CAYSZN010000615.1:0-2696 GCA_964435425.1 uncultured Akkermansia sp.
CACTCGACGGCGTCGGCCGCGTGGAACTGAAGCCGGTGGTCCGGCGACGAGGAGCGGTTCTGCTCGATGCGGGATTCCCCGATGTCGATGCCGACGAATTCCTCCAGCTCCGGAAAGTGCCCGGCCAGGAAGGCGAGCAGCCGTCCGCCGCCGCAACCGATCTCGCAAAGGTGGCGGACCGGCTCCCCGGAGGCAGCCCTTTCGGCGATCCATTCGCCGAGATGGTCCACCATCCCGAGATCGCGGCCGAGGAAGATGCGTTCGAAGCGGTCGTCCCAGTCGTCGTGGAACTGGGAGGCGTATTCTCCCCAATAGGTGGAAAGGTAGCGGCGGAGCCGCGCGTGGTCCCGCCTCAGGAAGGCCTGTCCGAGCAAGCCGTTCCGGATCAGGGCACCGAGCCGGTCGGAGCCGTCCCCGAAGATCTGGCGGTTTGGTCTCGCTGCCAGCGACGGCATCGCCGCCAGCAGGAGGAGCCCCATCGTCAGCTTGGCCCGTTTGGACGGAGGGAAGTCGGAGAAGCGTCTCCTGACGCCGTTCGCTTTGTCCTTTGTCATGGGGCGATCAGGCTTGGATGGGAGGCGAATTGGACAGGGTCGGATCGGCGATCCAACCCTGTCCACCATCGGAACCAAATGTTAGCCTTTCTTCTTTTTGTCCTTCTTGTGGTCATGATCATGGTCGTGGTCATGGTCGTGCTCGCAGATGCAGGCGTATTCCTTGTATTCGCAGGTGGGGCATTTGGCGAGGTTGACGGTGAACTTCTCGGTCACGGTCTTCGCGTCGGGAGTCAGTCTCACTTGGAGAACCATCGGGATCTGCTCGCCCTCGGGCAGGGCGTTGTCGGACAGAAGGGCACCGTCTGCTTCGGCAAAGGCGAACTTGGTCGGCTTCGAGCGTTCGCCACCTACAGCGGTGACCTTGGCCTCGCCGGGCGCGACGGCCTCGCCCTCTTCGGAGAGGAAGGTGATCTTCAGCTTGCGGTCGTCGAGGACGAGGAACTCGAAGTGAGGTTCGGTCGAGGTGACGACGCGTCCGCCGTTGGGGCCGACGATCTTCTCTTCATGCTCGTGGTCGTGATCGTCGTCGTGCTTGTGTTTCTTGTCATGCTTGTGGTCGTGTTTGTCGCCTTTCTTTTCGTGGGCGACCGCCGGCAAGGCGAGGACGAGGAGGGCGGTGAGGAGGATGGATCGGATGTTCATAGGTTTGGGTGTGTGGGTTTGGGTTTCTGTGTCGCGGTGGTCCATCGGGTGAGACGGACCGCCTCGACGGAAATTCGGGGGTCAGTGGGCGGCGGCGGATCCGAGCTCGAGGGACCGGGCGGCGGCCTTTCGCCCAAAGGCGGAGAACACGGCGGGCGTAACCGCGAAGTCGAGCAGGGTGGAGGTGACGAGGCCGCCCACGATGCAGATCGCCACCGGGCTGAGGATTTCCTTGCCAGGTTCGCCCATGGCGATGACGAAGGGGATCAGGGCGATGCCGGCGGACAGCGCGGTCATGGCGACGGGCACGAGCCGTTCGAGCGTGCCCCGTTCGATCATCCGCGCGGTGAAGCCTTCGTCCTCGTGCTTCATGAGGTGCAGGTAGTGGCTGATCATCATGATGCCGTTGCGCGCCGCGACGCCGCCGACGGCGATGAAGCCGACGAGGGTGGCGATGCTGATGTTGTCGATCTTCAGCCAGGTGAAGGCGAGCCCGCCCATGAGGGCAAGGGGGATGTTGACGAGAACCTGGAGGGCGAGGATGGCGCTCTTGAAGTAGCCCTGGAGCATCATGAAGACGGCGGCGAAGACGATGGTCGAGAGGATCGCGATGCGCTGGGTCGCCTCCCGCTGCGCCTGGAATTCGCCCTCGAAGGTGATGAAGTAGCCCTCCGGCAGTTTCACGTTTTCGGCGACCTCCTCCTGGAGCCGGACGACGAGGTCGGAGACGCCGCGCACCTCGGGCTTGATCGCGACAGTGAAGCGGCGCTGGCCGTTCTCGCGGAAGATCACGTTCGGCCCCTTTGCCTCGCGAACGTCGGCGATGGTGTGGAGCGGGACGTATTGCCCCTCGGCCACCTCGACCGGCAGTTGCGCGATCTTTTCGGGAGAGTCGCGCCACTCCAGCGGCAGGCGGGTGACGAGGTTGACGGTGCGCTGGCCCTCGCGCAATTCCGCGACCTCCTTGCCGCCGACGAGGGTGGAGAGATCCTCGTTGAGACGGCCGGGGGCGATGCCGTAGGCGCGTGCGCGGTCGCGGTCGGCCTCGATGCGGAGCTGGGGGATGCTGGACTGGACGTCGAGCTTCGCCCCTTCGAAACCGGGGATGGTCTTGGCGACTTCCTGCACCTCGACGCCGATGGAGCGGATCTTGTCGAGGTCGGGGCCGAAGACCTTGACCGCCACGGGCGCGGCCACTCCGCTCATCATGTGGCCGATGCGGTCCGAGAGCGGCCCGCCGACCACGGCGAAGACGCCGGGCACGGTGCGGACTCTGGCCATGAGGTCGTCGAGGATTTCCCGGCGGCTCCGAGGGGGGCCGTCCTCGCCGTCGTCGATCTCGCGGAAATCGACGTCGAACTCCGTAGTCGAGACGGGTACGACGTGGTCGCCGCGCTCGGCACGTCCGAGGCGGCGGCCGACGATGCGCACCTCGGGCACGCTGAGGATCTGCTCCTCGAGCACGTCGGAGATGCGGTTCATCTCGTCGAGCGAGGT
>CAYSZN010000616.1:0-2691 GCA_964435425.1 uncultured Akkermansia sp.
ATCTGGTCGGCCCGCACTACGCCGTGCCCAGCGCGATCAACAGCCGCACCGCTCCCGGACGGCATGGCGACGCCATCCACCTTTCCGCCGACGGCGAGCGCTGGTGGGGCGAGCAAGTCGCGAAGGTGATGCACCGGGTCCTGCATGGCAAGGAGGCTTGGCAGCCGCTCCGCCCGCTGAGCGCCGAGTTCGAGGCGGGGCGCGGCAGCGTGCTCGTCGAGTTCTCTGTGCCGCGTCCGCCGCTGGTGCTGGACACGGATTTCCTGCCAGGGCAGGAGACCGAAGCGGGTGGCGGATTCTCCTCTCTCGCCGGATTCCAGGTTCGCGACGAAGCGGGACGACCCCGGGCAATCGCGTCGGTGGAGGTGGCCGCGCCCACGCGGCTTCGCCTTCGTCTTGTCGAGCCCTTGCCGGAGGGCGAGACCTGCCGGATCGGCTATGGTCATCCTGCGGCTGGCTCGTTGGGAACTGTCGCCGCGATACGGCAAGGCCCGGAACGAGAGGGCAAGGGGCGCGAGGAGATCGTCATCGAGGGGCGTTTTCGGGACAAGCTCCGGCTTCTGACGGACGAGGGCGCTTTCTTTGTGATGAACCGTTCCGCCGATGCTCTCGCGCGGGCGACCGTGCGACGCGTGCGCGAGGAAGGCGGAACCACCGTGCTGGAATACGATCCGGGCGAACTCCGCGACGGCACTCCCTTCGCCGTCGGGCAGGAGCTCGTGGCGATGCGCCCCTTCAGCTACGGGAACCTGCGGGATTCGGACGAGGCCGCCTCCGTCCACGCCTTCGCCGATGCCGCCTACGGCACGCGTGCCGGAAAGCCCTATCCGCTCTGGAACTGGTGCATTCTCTTTTCCGATCTGGAGGTGGTCGAACCGGAGACCAATTGAATGAACGAAATTCTGTCCGCTGCGCCATGGGCGCCTCCTTGGCACGGATGGTACGGGATTCAGCATGTTTTCGGGGAAACAAGCGAAGCCCGGCAGGAACCGCTGGCTCAGCCGTCCGTCGCAAGGCCGGGCAACGCATCAATGACGGATGCCTCGGCGAGGCGTCCCTACCTGACTTCGCTGGACGCGCGAGGATGAATGCCTTTCGTTCCGCTCAATCCCGTGCCATTCCTCCCTGGCCTCTTTCCGGCATGTTCACTGCGACTCGGCGCGGTCTTCGGGGGCCACCCGAGACCCGGTCTGATGGAGGTGCCGCAGTATTGGTCAGGAGGTTCTGGCCAAAGACGCGGAGGTGGTGGTGAGCATGGATGCTCGCGTTGATTCCGGCCGGCAAGCCGACGGCTTCGCCGGATGCCTTGAGGACTGACCTGCGGGCGTCGGCCCTTTTCCCGGCTGGCTTCGTTGTTCTGTTTCCATCATCCTTTTTTCCGCCCGTTCTCCTCCTCGAAGCGGCTTCGCCAGTGCTCGAGCCGTTCCGCGACGCGCTGCTCCATGCCGTGGGAGGAGGGGAAGTAGTAGGTTCGCCCCTCCGGCAGGTAGGCCTGGGGCACGTAGCCCTCTTCGTAGTCGTGTCCGTAGAGATAGGCCGCCTCGCCCTCGGCGATGGCGCCGCTGGCCTCGCCAAGCTTCTTCCGGGTCCTGGTGCGGAGGTGGGGCGGCACCGCGAGGGTGCGCCCCTCGGCGACGTCTTTCAAGGCCGCGTCGACCGCGGCGTAGGCGCGGTTGCTCTTCGGGGCGGTGGCGAGGTAGACGGTGGCGTGGGCGAGGGGAATGCGGGCCTCGGGCATGCCGATGAACTCGACGGCCTGCTGCGCGGCGACGGCGATGCGCAGACCGTTGGAGTCGGCCATGCCCACATCCTCGCTCGCGGAGATGACGAGGCGGCGGGCGATGAAGCGGATGTCCTCCCCGGCGTGGGGCATCTTGGCCAGCCAGTAGAGGGCGGCGTCGGGATCGCAGCCCCGGATCGACTTGATGAAGGCGCTGATGGTGTCGTAGTGGGCGTCGCCGTCGGCGTCGTAGACGATGGCCTTGCGCTGGATCGAGTCCTCGGCCACGGCGAGGTCGATCGCGGTCTCGCCGCTGACGGGATCGGGCTCGGTGGTCAGCACGGCGAGCTCGAAGGAGGTGAGGAGCTTGCGCGCGTCGCCGTCGCACATCGTCACGAGATGCCGGGCCGCGTCCTCGTGGACGACGAGAGGCTTTTTCCCGAAGCCCCGTTCCGGATCGGTGATGGCGGCTTGGAGAAGGGCGTGGAGATCCTCGGCGTCGAGCGGCTCGAGCTGGAAGACCTGGCTGCGGGAGACGAGGGGGCTGTTGATGTAGAAGTAGGGATTGTGCGTCGTCGCCCCGATGAAGCGCACCGTGCCGCGCTCGATGTGGGGGAGGAGGACGTCCTGCTGCGACTTGTTGAAGCGGTGGATCTCGTCGACGAAGAGGGTCGTGGTCTCGCCGCGGGTGCGCTGGAACTGCCGGGCCGCCTCGACCGCCCGGCGGATCTCGGCGACGTTGCTCTCGACACCGGAGAGGTTGAGGAAGCGCGAGTCGGTGCGGCGCGCGATGAGCTCGGCGAGGCTGGTCTTCCCGGTGCCGGGAGGACCGTAGAAGATGAGGGAGGTGAAACGGTCCGCCTCGATAGCGCGGCGGAGGAGCTTCCCTTCTCCGAGGATGTGGCGCTGTCCGACGTATTCGCCGAGGTCGCGCGGCCGCATCCGTGCCGCGAGGGGCATGGTCGGGTCGA
>CAYSZN010000617.1:0-2689 GCA_964435425.1 uncultured Akkermansia sp.
TCCTCCGTGATGGTGATGTCGTGGGCGTGGCTTTCGCGGAGACCGCCGCTGGTGATCTGGACGAAGGTGGCCCGCTGCCTCAATTCTTCGAGGTTGCCGGCCCCGACGTAGCCCATGCCGCTGCGGAGGCCGCCGAGAAGCTGGAAAACGGTGTCGGCGAGCGGTCCCCGGTAGGGTACCCGCGCCTCGACGCCCTCGGCGACGAGCTTGCCGGAGGAGTTCTGCCCGTAGCGGTCGCCCGAGCCCTTGCGCATCGCCTTGAGCGAGCCCATGCCCCGGTATTCCTTCCAGGTGCGGCCCTGGTAGTGAACCGTCTCGCCGGGACTCTCGCGGCAGCCGGCGAGGAGGGATCCCAGCATCACCAGATCCGCCCCGGCCGCCATCGCCTTGACGAAATCGCCGGAATAGCGGATGCCGCCGTCGGCGATGAGCGGAACGCCCTTCGCCCGGCAGACCGCGGCCACGGTCTGGATCGCGCTGAACTGAGGCACGCCCACGCCGGCGATGACACGCGTGGTGCAGATCGATCCGGGGCCGACCCCCACCTTCACCGCCGACGCCCCGGCAGAGATGAGGTCGCGCGCGCCCTCGGCGGTGACGACGTTGCCCGCGACGACGGCGACGGAGAACTCGCTCCGCAAGGTCTCGATCACGGAAAGGACCCGTTCGGTGTGGCCTGTTGCCGCGTCGATGAAGACCGCGTCGGCCCCCGCCTCGATGACGCCTCGGGCACGGTCGAGGCAGTCCTCCCCCACCCCGATGGCGGCCCCGACGCGGAGGCGGCCCTTCCCGTCCTTGGCCGAGTTCAGAAACATGTCGCGCTTCTCGATGTCCTGCGCGGTGATGAGTCCGGCGAGCCGTCCCGCCTTGTCGACGAGGGGCAGCTTCTCGATCCGGTTCTGGTGGAGGATGCGGCGGGCCTCGTCGAGCTGCGTGTCCACCGGCGCGGTGACGAGCCGCTCGCGCGGAGTCATCACCGAGGCGACCGAGGCACCAGCATCCTCGACATACCAGATGTCGCGGCTCGTGACCATGCCGACGAGGACTCCGTCGCCATCGACCACGGGGAAGCCGTTCACCCCCTTCTCCCGCATGATCTCCTGAAGCCGCCCGATGGTGGCATCGGCCGTCGTGGTGAAGGGATCGACGATGACCGTGTTCTCCGAGCGCTTCACCTTCGCGACCATGTCCGCCTGGTCGCCGACGGGCATGTTGCGGTGGATCACGCCGATGCCGCCCTCCCTCGCCAGGGCGATGGCCAAACCGTCCTCGGTCACGGTGTCCATCGCCGAGGAGATGACCGGGATGTTCAGCGGAATCTCCGCGGTGAGGCGGGTGGAGATATCGACCTCGCTCGGCAGCACGGCGCTGCGTTGCGGGACCAAGAGAACGTCGTCGAAGCTGAGACCAAGCGGAAGATCACCCATAGATAAGGTTTAGGATGGAGGGCCGTCCGGTCAAGCGAAAGTTTCGCGTCCGGAGAAGATCCGCTCCACCCGGCCAAGCCCTCCCCCCGCTCCGTCACGAGACCTTTCGCAGCTTCGAGACGCGTCCCGTATCGACCCATTCGGCCACGAAGATATTGCCCTCCTTGTCGAAGCAGGCGTCGTGCGGATGAACGAACTTGCCCGAGACCCATCCGGCCGGATTTCTCCGCATCGCCATCTTGTCCTTCAACACCAACTCGCGCCAGTCCGGATCCTCGCCGAGGTGGATCATCCGGTTTTCCTTGTCCAGCAGGGTGATGCGCGCGCTGAGATCCGGCACGAGGAGGAGGTCGCCGTGGCGGTCGATGTTCGCCGGCAGGATGAAGTCCGTCATCGTCCGACGGTGCTTGCCTTCGAGGTCGAACCATTGCAGCCGCGCGTTGGCCCGGTCGGCCACGACGAGGAGCGGATCGCCGGCCTGGCGGTCGTCGATCCAGAGGCCATGGGGCAGGTTGAACTGCCCATCCTCCTTGCCCGGACTGCCGATGGTCTGCACCCAGTTCCCCGCCGCGTCGTAGCGCAGGATGGTGTGCGAGCCGTAGCCGTCGGCGACGAAGAAGCTCCCGTCGGGAAGGAAGGCGAAGTTCGTTGGCATGAAGCGGTCGCGCCCCCAGACCTTCTCGGGCTTGGTGTCCTCGCCCTCGGCGTAGAGTCCCGAGGGCATCGGGGCGAACTTCTCCCAGACCTTCTCGCCCTCCAAAGTGAACTTGGCGATCTTCTTGACCTGCTGATAGCCGGTCACGTAGAGGAATTCGCCCTCTGCCTCCTTCCTCACCTCCAGCCCGTGTCCCCCGCCCTGGAACTCGCTCCCGAAGGCCCTGACAAAATCGCCTTTCTCGTCGAAGACGAAGATGGAGGGATGGTCGGCCCGGTCGACGCGGCCCTCGTGGATGACGTAGAGGCGGTTCGCGCCATCGACGGCGACGTTGTGGGTCGTCTGCCAGGTGTACTTGTCAGGGAGCTTCGCCCAGTCGTGGATCACCTCGTAGCGGTGCTCGCCCTCGCCGAGGATGGCCCCGTTGCCCGTCTGCGCGGCGGCCTTGCGGGGGAGGATCAGGTTCAGGCCACCCACCGAGGCGGCGGAGGCGACGAGGAAATGTCGACGGGACCAGGAAGCAGCGGTTTTCATATAGCGGAGAGACTAACGAAACGGGAGGGGGCGAGTAAAGTCCGTCATTCCGTCCGTAAAGAAAATCCGGAGC
>CAYSZN010000618.1:0-2686 GCA_964435425.1 uncultured Akkermansia sp.
CTGGACCTCCGAGGGGGGGGGATTGGCTCCGGTCTCACTCCTTCCGCTTCTTGCCGAAGATCCCCGGCAGGTTCAGCCCCTTCTTGCCGGAGGCGGGAGCAGCGGAGGCGGCGGCCGGCGGAGCCGATGGCCGTTGGGCACCCGGAGCGGATGGCCGTTGGGCGCCCGGGGCGGAAACTCCGTCGTCGCGGGTGATGACCAGCTTCAAATCCTCCGGCACGTTCGCGACGTAGTCCCACGAGCGCAGTGGCAGCTTCTCGCCCCGAGCCGAATATTCCTGGACCTTGCGGCGGATCAGGGTGCCCTTCGCATCGTAGGTCTGCTCCTCCGAAAAGCGGCCGGAGGTGTCGTAGAGGAGGACGCCGCGGTATTTGAACTGCTTGCGCCCGTCGTAGATCATCACCTCAGAGGGACGCCCCCTCTCGTCGAGGCTGACGAGGCGGCGCTGCAGCTCCACCCCGCCCTTGCTTTTCGTGATCTGCTCGAGGGTGTTGGTGGTGTTGTCCTGCCTCGACTCGGTGAAGGATTCGTCGCCATGGTGGATGGCGCGGCCCCAGATGTCGACCGGCTTGCCCTGCATCATGCCGAGCTTGACGTTGTGCTCGCCCAGCGCCTGCTGGACCCCTTCGGGAAGAATCATGTCGCCGCCGCCGATGCCGCCTCCGCTGACCGTGGCGCCCGAGGAGCTGCGGCCCGCCATGGCGGCACTCGTGCCCCCGCTCGCCGCCTGCCGCTGGGCGGAGTTCACTGCCGCCCGGTTCACCCCGGCCTGGCCGTTCGGGGTCTTGGAGTGGAACTGCGCCGCCGCTTGCGGAGCAAGCGCGAACGCGATCCACCCGACGATGCCGACTCCCTTGACCGCGATGTTGTTCATGACGAGCCGCCACTGTACAGTCCGGCCCCCGGCGAGGCAAGCCTTTCCGCATCTTTGCGAGAGCGCTGGTGACGGTGCGCGTTGCCCATCCCCATATCGGGCCATCCCCTGTCCACGCTTCCGCGCATCTTGACGCTGGTCCGGTTCTTGGCGACGGTGCCGCATGAACCTCACCAAAACCGCCTTTGGCTCCTGGAGCGGGGGCCGCTTCATGCACTTCGGCCAGCGCCTCGACGAGGACCGCTGGAAGAACCTCGCCCGCCAGGCCTACGAGCAGGGCGTGCGCACCTTTCTCACCTCGGACGTCTACGGCATCGGCAAGGGTGACGAGCTGCTCGGCGAGGCCCTGGCGGACTACGAGCGCGACAGCTACTGCCTCGTCGCGATGATCGGCCACGACATCTACGACGGCATCCGCGCCGGGGCGAAGGGCTACGCCCGCTTCACGCATCCCGAGCTGCGCGGGCCGGAGGGCTATGTGGAATATCTCGAGCGGGCCACGGCGAAATGCGCGGAGCGCTGCCGCACGGATCATTTCGACGTCGTCATGCTCCACAATCCCGACTCCATCGGCTACTCCTCGCCGGCGGTGTGGGAGGCGATGGCCGGACTGCGCGAGAAGGGCCTGACCGAGATGACGGGGATCGCCCCCGGGCCGGCGAACGGCTTCGCCATCGACATGGCCTATTGCCTGGAGCACTTCCATCAGGACATCTCCTGGGCGATGATCATCCTGAACCCGATGGAGCCCTGGCCGGGCCGCTACGTGCTGCCGGTGGCGAACGAGTTCGGCGTCGACATCCTCGCCCGCGTCGTCGATTTCGGGGGGATCTTCCACGACGACGTGAAGCCGGGGCATTTCTTCCGCGATGGCGACCACCGCACCTACCGCCCCGCCGGATGGATCGAGCACGGCAACGAGAAGCTTGAGAGAATGCGGCCGATTGCGGAGAAATACGGACTGACGATGCTTCAGTTCGCCTGCGTCTGGAACCTCAGCCAGGCCCCGGTGAAGTCGGTCGGCCCCACCTTCATTCAGGAGGCCGGCGAGGGCGCCCGCCCCATCGAGGACAAGGTCGCCGAGTTCGCCGCGCTGCCCGATGTCACCCTCACCCCGGAGGAGGTCCAGACCGTCTTCGAGATCGGGAACAACGAAGGCTGCATGGAGCTGAAGGGCGCCAGTGCCCGCCACGAGGGGATCGAGCCCCAGCCCGACCACTGGCCGATGCGTCCGGAACTCGAATCTTTCGCCACCAAGTGGCGCTTGAACCCCGCGTGGTAAGGGCGTTTAGTCCCACCCCGGGCGAAGACCAGCCATTGAAAAAGCCCCGGAAACGCCTCCCGGGGCTTTTTTATTCATGGAGAACCTGACCGACATCCAGAACCAACCCGATTCCCGCAAGCTCGCCATCGACCGGGTCGGGGTGAAGAATCTCCGCTACCCGCTGCGGATCCGGGACAAGGCGGACTCGGAGCAGGGCACCGTCGCGACCATCTCCATGGCCGTCGACCTGCCGGAGCACTACAAGGGCACCCACATGAGCCGCTTCGTCGAGGTGCTGAACTCGCACGGCCCCGTCCTCGACGTCCACACCATTTCCGGCATTCCCGCCGAACTGCTCGGC
This sequence comes from uncultured Akkermansia sp., assembly GCA_964435425.1. Lineage (GTDB taxonomy): Bacteria > Verrucomicrobiota > Verrucomicrobiia > Verrucomicrobiales > DEV007 > Arctic95D-9. The sequence goes on from CAYSZN010000618.1 coordinate 2,500, forward strand.
CGGCTCCACGCGAGCCGGGCGCATGTGGAGTTCCGCTTTCCCTTCTTCCTGAAGAAGCCGGCGCCTGTGACCGGGCTCGAGGGCATGCTGGACTACGAGGTCGTCTTCGACGTCGACGCCTCGCGGGAGGCTCAGGACTTCGTCGTGACCGTGCTCGTGCCGGTGACGACGCTCTGCCCCTGCTCGA
>CAYSZN010000619.1:0-2684 GCA_964435425.1 uncultured Akkermansia sp.
CCAGCGGCCCTGGGTGAGGATCAGTCCGTCGTCGGGCAGGGCATGGCGGTGGAAATGCCGCATCGAGGCTCCGAAGACCAGTTGGACGAGCACGATGGCGACGAGCCCGATCCCGGCGATGCGGGCGCGGCGCAGCAGGCCGGGATCGCCGGCAAAGCCGCCGTGCGGCCAGGCCTCTCCCGAAACCATGGCGATGAGGATCAGCACGCAGAAGAAGCACTGGGCAAAGCAGCCATGGGCGACGGCGAAGGCGTCCGAGATCTCGGTGACGCGCAGTCCTCCGAGAATGGCCTGGGTCGTGACCATGAGCAGGGCGAGGGCGGAGAGCTTCTGCAGGAGGGCCCAGCCCCGCGCGCGCCAGCTCCACACGAGCCATCCCACGGGGAGGATGGAGAGGGCGAGGGCGACGAGGAGGAGGCGCTGCTTCACCCCGGCGTCGAGGCGCTCGCTCCCGGCGGCGATGTAGAAACCGAGGACGAGAGCGAGGAGGAGGACGATCCCGACGACCTCGAGCGCACGCTTCCCCGAACGCACGTAGGACCAGGCGAAGAGCGCGAGCACGAGCAGGCCGACGAGCTTCGCGAGGAGGCGGTGGCTGTGCTCGAGGAAGGGGATCATGTGCTCGAGCCAGCCCGGAGGATTGACCGTCCCGAGGCTGAGCGGCCAGTCGGCGAAGACCATTCCCGCCTGCTTGGTCGTCGTGGCCGCCCCCCACCAGACGAGCAGGATGGCCACGAAGACGACAAAGCGGGCGAAGAGGCGGAAGGCCCGCCCGCCGATGGGAGCCGCTGGGTGGTTCATGTCCTCGTGAAGATGCGAATTGGGAGGTTCCCCCATGAAAGCAAAAGGGCGGAACTCCTTTCAGAAGCCCGCCCCGGAATCAGGATCGCGTCCAGGCGATCATTGCTTCGGCAGGAGCGGGTTGTTCCCGGCGTACCACGTGTCGAATTCCTCGGCGCTGACGGCCTTCACCCGGGAGACCATCTGGGCGTGGCCGGCTCCGCAGAGCTGGGCGCAGACGATGTCCCACTCGCCTTCCTTGTCCGCCTCGAACCACATCGGGATCTCGGATCCGGGGATGGCGTCCTGCTGGCTGAACATCGGCACAATGGCAAGGCCGTGGATGACGTCCTTCGAAGTCACCTGAATGACGACGGGGCGTCCCACGGGCACGACGAGTTCGTTCACCGAGATGAAGTCGTCGTGGGCGTTCGGATCCTCGGCGACGAGGCCGACGGGGTTCGCGCTGGTGTAGCGCTCGTGCGAGGTGATGCCGACCATCCTGTCGGCTCCGGCGTAGTGGAAGGTCCAGCGGTACTGCTCGCCCACGGCACGGAGGTTCACGACGTCGTCGCCGGTCGGGCGGGCCTTGGCGTCGGCGCGGACGGCCCAGAGCGGGAAAGCGAAGCCGAGAAGCAGGACGACCTCCACGATGACGACACCGATCTCGACGTGGGTCGAGAAGTGCGAGGTCATCCCCCCGTAGCTCGCCTGCGGGTTCTTCTTGCGGCGGAACTTGTAGAGAATGACGCCGAGAAAGATGGACCAGCCCACGAAGAGCACAGCCATGAACCAGTGGACCAGGGCGAGCATGTGGTTGCCCACATGCCCGTGGTGGGAGGCCACCTCGTGCATCCCGATTACGTCGTTAATCCGTTCGATCATACAGTGAAGGGGGTAGGGTCGCGTTCGTGCGGAGAATCAGAGGGCGGTCTCGTCCGTTTCCGCCGCAAAACGGCGCGCCCGCTTCGCGAGATAGACGATGAAGCCGAGAAAGGAGGCGAGCACCGAGAACAGCACCACGAGCATGAGGAGGATGGCGGTGTTCGCGGCCATCAGCTCCTGGCCTGCGGCACCGCTCATGCACATCGGGCAGGCGAGGAGGACGGAATCGACGAGGGAGGCCATGTTCATGGGTAGAGGGAGGCTGGAGGCTCAGCGGGCGAGGCGGCGGATCTTCTTGAGAAAGCGGATGCCGTAGACCAGCATCGCGACGGCACAGACGAGGCTGAGCCATCCCATCGCGCGGAACATCGTGGGCAGCCCTTCGAAGAGGAGACACCACGCCCCAAGGCCTGCAAAGAAGAGCGTGCAGATGGTGACGAAGGCGATGTGGAAGTGCTTCAGCGACATGTCCGGCGGGCGGGATTAGGGTTTCTCGGTCAGCCAACCTCTCGTCGTGCCATGGGTGTCGAATTGCTCGACGATGGGATCGACGTCGGCGAAGAGGGTGAGGACAACAAGACCGAAGCAAAAAAGGCAGGTGAAGAGCAGCAGCTTGTAGATCAGTCCCTTCTCGTGGTTGAGGTGCATGAAGATGAGGGCGACGAGGCTGGCCTTCGCCGTGGCGATGGCGAGGCCGAGCAGCACATCACCGACGTCGGGTCCCGGAGGGCCGACGTCGAACCAGGGGACCAGGCCGACGGTCACCGTAACGACGGTGAAAACCAGAAGGGCGATCCCGACGGCAGTGTAGGTCTTCTTGTGCTTCGAGAAATCGTGGGAGGCGTCCGCCATGGCGTGGAATGGAGGGAAGGGTGCTTGGTTCGATGAATCAAAGGAGATACATGATCGGGAAGAGGAAGATCCAGATCAGATCGACGAAGTGCCAGAAGAGCCCTCCGACCTCGACGCGGTTGGCGAGGTGGTCGGGGTTCTTGAGGTAGAGCTTCTTGCCGAAGACG
>CAYSZN010000620.1:0-2682 GCA_964435425.1 uncultured Akkermansia sp.
CTTCAACCCCGAGGACGCAAACAGGGCGCACCCAGACATTGACGGGACAGGCCCGACTGCCCAGACTCCCGGACTGGGGCGATCCCGCCCCGGAGACCCGCCATGAACCGCCTCCACTGCTCTCTCGCCCTTCTCGCCGCCCTCGCCCTCGCGCCGCGCCTTCAGGCCGAGCCCCGGACCGATCGCCACGTTATCTTCATCAGCCTCGACGGACTCGCCCACTTCTACTTCGACGATCCTCTGGCGGAAATGCCCACCCTGCGCCGCCTCGCCGCCGAAGGGGTGCGGGCCGAGCGGGTCACCACGACGCTGCCCACCGTGACCTGGCCGAACCACACCTCGCTCGTGACCGGCGTGCTCGCCGGCAAGCACGGCGTGATCGGCAACAACTACTTCGACCGCGAGACCCAGCAGGCCGTCGACTTCATCCCCGATCCCCACTTCGACAAGGACGAGATCGTGAAGGTACCCACCCTCTACGACATCGCCCACGGCGCGGGCCTGAAGACCGCCGGCATCATCTGGCCTGCCACGCGCAATGCCAAGACGCTCGACTGGACCGTGCCCGACGTCGCCCTTCAGGACCTGTGGGAGACCTACGGCACCCCCAGCCTGCTGGCGGAATGCCGGGCCAAGGGCATCCCCGTGGACAAGCAGGGCGAATGGTGCAAGGCAGGCCCCTTCGGCTATCTCCTCCGCGACCGCCTCTACACCCAGATGGCCCGGCATCTCGTCGAGACGCACCAGCCCCACCTGCTCCTCCTCCACCTCGTCGCCGTGGACTCGCTCCAGCACGCCCACGGCAGCCGCACCCCCGAGGCCTACTTCGCGATCAAGCAGGTCGACGAGCACGTCCGCGACCTCGTCGAGGCGGTGGAGAAAGCCGGCCTGAAGGACAGGACGACCTTCGTCATCATGTCGGACCACGGCTTCATCAACTACACGAAGACGATCCAGCCGAATGTGCTGCTGAAGCAAGAGGGACTGATCAAGGAATTCGGCGGCAAGCCGGTCGAGCGCAAGGCCTGGAGCTTCGCCCAGGGAGTCGCCTACATCTATCTCCTCGACCCGGCGAACCGCGAGGCCCTCCTCGCCGACCTCACTCCCAAGCTCGCCGCGCTCGAGGGTATCTCCGAAGTCATCGCCGAGGCGGACTTCGCCAAATACGGGATGAAGACCGCCGCGGAGGATCCACGCATGCCGGACCTGATCCTCTCGGCGAAGGACGGCTACAATTTCGGAAACAGCGTCGCCGGGAAGGACGTCGTCATCGCCCTCGAGACGCAGAAGGGCGCCCACGGCTATTCCCCCTCCGACCCGCTCATGGACGCCAGCTTCATCGCCAGCGGGAACGGCGTGAAGAAAGGCGTGACGCTCGGACGCATCGCCAACACCGACATCGCCCCCACCACCGCCAAGCTGCTCGGCATCGAGATGAAGGATGTCGATGGACGGATTCTCGAAGAGATCTTCGAGTGAGGGGGAGGGAGGAAGTTGATAGTTGATAGCACCGGACCCCAAGGAGGGCCGACATTCCTGTCGGCCGACTGGTCCTGCCATCGCCGGGCTTGCCGGGCGACAGGAATGTCGCCCCTCCTTGGACAGAAATACCGCATCGGAGCAGCTCGTCGGTCTCAAGCACTCTCAACTCCTCTCAACTCCTCTCAACTCCCCGGAAAAAACCGCCCGGTCCTCGCCAGGTAGCCGCGGTATTCCTCGCCGAAGACGCCGACGAGAAAACGCTCCTCGTCCGAGGCCTTGACCGAGGCGCAGACGAAATGCAGCACGAGGATCGCGAAGGAGACCACGGTCGGCAGCAGCAGGGCCGCTCCCAGCAGCATCGCCATCTGGAAGGAGTAGATCGGATGCCGCATCCGCCGGTAGGGACCGGTCTGAACCAGCTTGGAGGTGCCGCTCTGGTCGATTCCGATGCGCCACGCCGCCCCCATCGCCGCGTAGCACCACAGCGTCGCGAGATAGCCGAGCACGATCAGCGCCACGCCCGCGGCCCATGCGCCGGGATGCACGAGCGCGGGCAGCGGCCCCCGCCATCCTCCGCCACCGTGGACCCAGAGCGGCTGCACGATCCACCCGAGCACGACGAGCGTCCAGCCCAGCCAGAGGAGCCGCTCCTTCGTCCCTTTCGGCTTCAGATTGGGCGTGCGACCGATCTTCCGGCGCACCCGCCGGGCCTGCACCACGACGCCGCCCCAGTAGACCAGACCCGAGAGGGCCACGACGACACGCTGCCAGAGAAAATCGCCTCCCGCATCCGCCGCTGCGGCGAGCAATCCTCCGCCGAGCCCCGTCATGCCGCGCCTCCTTTCCCCGAAAGCAGCGCGAGAAAGCGATCCGCGATCCCGCGCACCGTCTCTCCGGAGATGACGTCGGGACGGTAGGTGAAGCCGAAGTTCAGCCGCCCTCCGTAGCCCGTCACCCCGATCACAAACGGCAGGGCCGGCCCCGCCGAGACCGCCCGGTAGTAGTCGACCGCCTGCCAATCCGTTCCTTCGCCGATCCTGTCCATCTTGAAATTCGTGATGCTACCCCAGACCGGGTAGGCTTTCCGGTAGAAATTGCGCTGTTTTTCGATGGGCTGCCTCGCGAAGAGAAAGCGGTTCAGGCGGAATTCGAGGCGCGAGGCGAGATAGAGCTTGTCGCGCTTCACCGCCTCGGTCTGCG
>CAYSZN010000621.1:0-2681 GCA_964435425.1 uncultured Akkermansia sp.
CGCATCGCGGCGGAGTGGCCGATGATGTTCTCCAGCCCGTAGCGGTCCGCGACCTGGGTCTTCAGCGCGGCGTTCTCCGCCTCGACGGCGCGGCTGCGGAGGGCGCGCTTGATCACGATCTCGAGCTCGTCGATGTTGAGCGGCTTGCTGACGTAGTCGTAGGCGCCCTTCTTCATCGCCTCGACCGCGACGTCGACCGATCCGTAGGCGGTCATGAGGATGCAGAGCGGCGGTTTCGGCCGGGCGAGGGCGCGGACGATGAGGTCCATGCCGCTCTCGCTCCCGAGGCGTAGGTCGGTCAACATCACGTCGACGGACTCGCTCTTCAGGATCTCCTCGGCCTCGGCCGGGCTGGCCGCGACGTAGACGTCGAACTCGTCCTCGAGGGAGAGGCGCAGGCCCTCGCGGGTGTTCTTCTCGTCGTCGACGATGAGGAGGGTGTGGTCGGAGAAGTCCATGGTCTCAGGTTTCCACATCGACGTCGATCACCGTCGCCTCCGACTGGGCGGGGAGGAAGCGCATCCGCCTCTCGGCGCGCGGCAGGTGGACTGTCACCTCGGTGCCGACGCCCTCGCGGCTGCGGAACTCCACCTCGCCGCCGTGGTCGCGGACGATGCGGTGGACGATGAGCAGCCCGAGACCCGACCCTGTCTTCTTGGTCGTGTAATAGGGTTCGAAGACGCGGCTGACCCGGTCGGCCGGCACCCCGGGCCCGTTGTCGGCGAAGGTGACGGAGACGCTCTCGTCGTCGCAGCCGGTGCGCACGGAGAGCTCGCCGTCGGACCCCATCGCCTGGCAGCTGTTGCGGACGAGGTTGTAGAAGACCTGCTTCATCTGGTCGCGGTCGACCTGGAGGAGGGGCAGGCCTTCGGCGAGGTCGAGGGTCACGGCGATGCGCCGGTCGGCGGCCTCGGGGGCGATGAAGTGCATGGCCTCCTCGACCAGCTCGTTCAGGTCCGTCGTCTCGGGATTGGGGCGCACCGGGCGGACGGCGTTGAGGAATTTCTCGACGATGGAGTCGAGGCGGCGGATCTCGCCGCGCGCGATCCCGAGGGAGTCGAGCAGCTCGCCGGCGAGCCCGGGATCGACCTGCTTCCGGATCTTCCGCTCCACCACCTGGAGATGGATGTTCAGCGAGTTCAGCGGATTGCCGATCTCGTGGGCGACCCCGGCGGCGAGACTGGTGACCGCCTCGAGCTTCCCCGACTCGATCTCGCGCCGCTGCTGCGCCACCGTCCGCGTCTGGTCGCGCAGGATGATGACGTGGCCGACGAGGTCCTCGTCCGCCTCGCGGTTGGCGAGCGGGGCGACATGGAAGTTGAGCAGGCGCGGCTCGGGATAGCGCACCACGAGATCACGGTTCACCACCTCGCCCGAGGCGGCGACCTCCTCCCAGTCGAGGCCGGGAAAGAGCTGGCCCACCTCGCTGCGGATCGCTTCCTTCGGATCGAGCCCGAAGAAGTCGCAGGCGGCCTGGTTGATGTAGTGGATGGACCCGCGCGGCCCCGTCACCACGACGCCGTCGCGGAGCGCCTCGAACACTTTCTCCAGAAAGCCCTTCTCCTGCACGATCGTGAGGACGAGGCGCTGCACCGCCTCCGGCTCCAGCTTGTCGAGCCGTTCGATCAGGCGATCGATCATTCCGGGATTCATGGGGGGCGCGGCCGGTGGCCGCAGTAAAAGGTGAAAAGTGAAAGGCAGAAGGTCGGGTTCGATGCGAGAGTGGGGGATGGTCGAGAGACAGAACGGCGCGGAAGAGGAGGTGGTGATTTTGCTGACGACGTTTCCCAATCAGGAGATTTCGAGACAAATTGGCACCATCTGGGTCGAGTCGCAACTCGCCGCCTGCGTCAATCTGATGCCGGGGGCCGAGTCGATCTACCGATGGCAGGGCAGGACCGAGGTCTCCGCCGAGGTGGTCGCCCTCGTGAAGACGACGCGGGCTCGGCTGCCCGAGCTGGAGAGCTCGCTCCGCTCCCTGCATCCCTACGAGCTGCCGGAGCTGCTCGTCCTTGCTCCCGAATGCGGTCTGGATGCCTACCTCGCCTGGGTGCGCGGTGAAACGACATTGGACAAACCCGCAAGCTGAGGCATTAGTCTCGCCTCTCCGTTCCGGAGCCTGAAGTCTTGAACCTGAAACCTTGAACTCGTTCCCTTGAGCCTCATCGTCCAGAAATACGGCGGCACCTCCGTCGGCACGCCCGAGCGGATCCGCAACGTCGCGAAGCGCATCCTCGAGACGCAGCAGGCGGGCAACCAGGTCGTGGCCGTCGTCTCCGCGATGGCCGGCGTGACGAACAACCTCATCAAGCTCGCCGACGAGGTTACCGGATCGACGCTCCCCACCGAGCGGGAGATGGACGTGCTCCTCGCCACCGGCGAGCAGACCACCATCGCCCTCACCGCCATGGCGCTGAACTCGATGGGCGCGAAGGCCGTCTCCCTCACCGGAGCGCAGGCCGGGATCGAGACCGACGGCCTCCACACGAAGGCGCGCATCTCCAACATCACCCCCCACGGCGTCCACGAGCTGCTCGACGCAGGGAACATCGTCATCCTCGCCGGCTTCCAGGGCAAGACGCGCGACGGCAACATCACCACCCTCGGCCGCGGCGGCTCCGACCTCACCGCCATCGCCATGGCCGCATCGATCGATGCGGCGCCCTCCGAGATCTACACCG
>CAYSZN010000622.1:0-2662 GCA_964435425.1 uncultured Akkermansia sp.
CGGACGAGGCCATCGCGGCGGGACGCGCCATGCTGGGCAGCCTGGACGAGCTCGGCGAGACGCTCGCGGACCACGGCTTCGGACCGGTGAGGATCGGTGTCGGCGTCAACACCGGCCCCGCCGTCGTCGGTACGATCGGGTCACCCCGCAGAATGGAATACACCGCCATCGGCGACACCGTGAACACCGCCGCCCGGATCGAGAGCCTCACCAAGGAGCTCGGCCATTCCCTCCTCGTCTCCGCCGCGACCTGGACGGCAGCGGAGACGAAGCCGGAGGGCCGGGCGCTCGACCCCGTCTCCATCCGGGGCCGCCGTGCGGAAATGACGCTTTACGCCGTGGCGATTTGACGGTTTCCTGGACGCTGTGAACCGCTCCCTTCCGCTGCTGCTCCTCGCTGCGCTCGCCGCGCTGCCTGTGGCCTCATGCTCGAACCGCCTCGGACCACACCGCGATCTCCTCGTCGGCGTCGCCGCGACCGAGGCTCCCGCTCCAGCGCCGGGCGAGCTGAGCGTGACCTATCTCGGCGTCAACGGCTACCTTCTCCGCTCCGGCAGAGACGCGATCCTCGTCGATCCCTTCTTCTCCCGCGTGCCCCTTCGCGAGGTGATGCTGAACGCCCCCATCGCCTCCTCCCCCGAGTCCATCGCCCAGGCCCGCGAGGCGGGAAAGCTACCGAACCACGTCGATGCCTTCCTCGTGACCCATTCGCATTTCGACCACCTCCTCGACGTGCCCGCCCTGCAGGCGGAGCTAGGCGGCAAGGTCGTCGTCTCGGAAACCGGTGCCTTCCTCTGCGAAGCCACGGGCACGGCACGGCGCCATCTGCTCCCCTCCCAGCCCGGAGACCTCCATCGCTTCGGCGCCGCGACGGTCCGGGTCCTCGCCGCCCGGCACGATCTCGTCCTCGGCACCCTGCCCTACCCGGGACTCGTCACCGAGCCGCTCCCCGCCCCACCCTCCCGCGCCCGCGACTGGCGTCTCGGCACGCCCCTCGCCTACCTCGTCGAGATGGGAGGGCGCCGCCTCTACATCGAATCGGGCGGCACCCTCGGCCATCCGCCCACCGCCACGGACGTCGACCTCGCCATCGTCGGCACCGCCATCGGTGACGGGAAGGGCCGCTACGCCGAGGCCGTCCTCGCCCTGCGGCCCCGCTACGTGCTGCCGAGCCATCAGGACAACTTCTTCAATCCCCTGGCATCTGGCTTCCACTTCTCCGCCCTCTCCGACTTCCCGAGAATCCGCTCGATCCACCATGGCCAGTCCCTGCCCGGACGACTCGTCCTGATGGACTACTTCCACACCTGGATCCTCCCCACCAAAAAGGCCGCCGAACCGGCACCGTGAATCCTGTCGTCGAGTGCGGAAGCGCTGGAGGGCACAGCGCACCTCCGGCTTTCATCCAAACAGCCCCTCGCTCGTCGCCAGCAGGATCGCGCGGTCCGGCGTTCCGTGGGAGTCGAGGTGGTTGTGGGCGAAATTCCCTCCGGTGTAGAACAGATGCCAGAGTCCGTCCCGCTGCACCATCGCGTGCGGGGCATGCAGGATGTAGCTGCCCGCCGTCTCCCCCGGCGAGTCTCGCGTCACCCAAGGCTGGCGCAGGGGACGCTCCCAAACGATGCCGTCGGCGGAGAAGCAAGGCTCGATGTCGATGGCCTGCGCGTCGAGGCGGTAGTGGCCCAGCAGCCCGACGCGTCCGCGCTCGGTGTGGGTGACGGAGAGGTAGTAGAACTGCAAATCGTGCGGATCGTCACCGTCGGGCTCGACGACGCGGCGGCGGTCTCCCCAGTTCAAGCCGTCCTCGCTCGTGTAGCGGTCGATGACGCGGATGCGTCCGGGGATGTTGTCCTGCGGGGCATGGCGCGGGTCGTCCTTGTCCACCTGCACCAAGGCGACGGAATACATCTCGAAGCTGCCGTCGGGGAGCTGGTAGACGTTCGTGGCATCGTTCGAGATGAGACGGGCCGGGGCGAGGGCTTCGCCCGGTGCGGGAGCGGCCTTGCGTTTCGCCTGCCGGTCCAGACCGGCCTCGACCATCGCCACGCCGTCCACGGCGCGGTCGGCGGGATGGTAGAGGCAGGGCGACGAGGCGTTCACGACACGGAAGGCTCGCCCGTCCTCGCTGTCGGCGGCGAGGTAGCGCACGACCTTTCCGCCCTTTTCACCGGCTTCGCCGTGCGCCCAGAAATAGAGCCGGGTGCGCCCGTCCCGCAGACTCAGGGTCACGACCTGCACCGGATGCCAGCCCTCCGGCAGCCCGCCGATCGCGAGGTCGGCGGATCGATCCGGTTCGCCCGGCGTGCAGACCGCCAAGGTATGCTGCCACTCGCCCCCGACCCGTCCGGTGTGGTAGCCGATCTGCTTGAACTCGCTTTTCGGCACCGACACGCTCGTCCAGACGCGCCAGCGGTCGTCGTCGAGGGCTTCCACCGTGCTCGTGAAATTCTGCACCCAACCGTCCGCCACCTCGCCCCGGTAGCGGAAAAGCTCGCCCTGCTTTTGCCAAGCGGAGGGAAGGGCCAAGGTCGGGGCGGACGCGACGGAAGTGCGGGGAAGGAGGAGCGAGCCGAGACCGGCACCGCCCAGGAGACCGAGAAAATCGCGTCGGGGTGGTGTGGGGTTCATCTGGAAAGGTAGGGGGTGTTGTCGGGGAGGAAAG
>CAYSZN010000623.1:0-2661 GCA_964435425.1 uncultured Akkermansia sp.
CGAGTTCGGCGCCGTCGCCGTGGTCTCCGGCAACATCAAGGGCAAGACCAGCACCCTGCCGCTCTACATCGAGACGCTCTACAACGAATACGCCAGTATCGCCGCCTTCACCCTCGCCTCCATCCTCTCGCTCCTCGCCCTTCTCACCCTCGTCCTGAAGAACCTCATCGAATGGCGTGCCGCCCGAGCCCGCGAAGCCTGACCGCCCTTCGCTTCCCGAGACCTTTTACCTTTCACTTTTCACCTTTTACCGGGGCGAAGCCCCGCCCATCATGAGCATCCGAGCCTACAACCTCCACAAGACCTTCGGCAACTTCAAGGCCCTCGACGACGTCTCCCTCAACGTCCCCCAAGGCCGCCTCGTCTCCCTCCTCGGTCCCTCCGGATCGGGAAAGACGACCGTCCTACGCATCCTCGCCGGACTCGAGTTTCCCGATCCCGCGAGCGGCGGCGCCGTCGAATTCCACGGCGAGAACGTCACGAACGTCCCCGCCGGCCAGCGCGGCGTAGGCTTCGTCTTCCAGCACTACGCCCTCTTCAAGCACATGACGATCGCGAAGAACATCGGCTTCGGCCTGCGGGCGAAGCCGCGGCGCGAACGACCGAACGAGGAGGCGATCAAGGCCCGCGTGAAGGAGCTTCTCGAACTCGTCCAGCTCGACGGCCTCGGCCAGCGCTATCCCAGCGAGCTCTCCGGCGGCCAGCGCCAGCGCGTCGCCCTCGCCCGCGCCATCGCCTCGCAGCCCCGAGTATTGCTGCTCGACGAACCCTTCGGTGCCCTCGATGCCAAGGTCCGCAAAGATCTGCGCCGCTGGCTCCGCCTTTTCCAGGAGGAGATCAAGATCACCACCGTCTTCGTCACCCACGACCAGGAGGAAGCGCTCGAACTGGCCGACGAAGTCGTCATCATGAACAACGCCCGCATCGCCCAGGTCGGCGAACCGCAGCAAGTCTACGACCATCCCGTCTCGCCCTTCGTCATCGAGTTCCTCGGAAACGTGAACCGCTTCACCGCGGGCGTGAGCGGACCTTCCAAGGCCAAGGCGACCGATGGCAAGAGCGTCCTCTACGTGCGTCCCCACGACGTCGACATCCAACCCGACGGAGAGAGCCCGCACGAGTATGCGGTGCGCTCCCGGATCCAGCACATCTTCTCGGCGGGCAACTATGCCCGGATCACGCTCGAGCGCATCGGCTACCACGAGCCCTTCGAAGCCGAAATCTCCCGCGCCCGCCTGAGCGAACTCGATCTGCGCGTCGGCTCGATCGTCTCCGTCGTCTTCCGCCATGTGCGCGTTTTCGCCGAGGACCGCTTCCGCGAGAGCAACGTGCTTGCGGACGGCCGCCTCGTCGAGGTCGGATGACGGAGACGAGAGTGCCTCTTGGGTGTCTTGTCAGACCAGGATCTCGTGGATGACATGCCCCTCCACGTTCGTGAGCCGTCGGGCGATGCCGTTGTGCTCGAAGGTAAGCCGTTCGTGGTCGAGGCCCAGCAGGTGCAGGATCGTGGCGTTGAAGTCGTAGAGCGGACGGACGTTCCTCACGGCCTTTTGCCCGAGCGGATCGGTCTCGCCGTGGCTCACGCCGGCCTTCACCCCCGCGCCCGTCATCCAGCAGGTGAAGCCGTCGGGATTGTGGTCGCGCCCCTGCGATCCCTTCTGGAAAAAGGGCATGCGCCCGAACTCCGTGCACCACACGACGAGGGTGTCTTCAAGCAGACCGCGCTGCTTCAGGTCGCGGATCAGCGCCGCGGCGGGCTGGTCGAGGATGGGAGCGTGGACGTCGTATTGCTTCCTCAGCGCGTTGTGCCCGTCCCAGTTCAGCTCGCCCCCGCTCGCATAGGCTCCGTTGAAGAGCTGGACGAACCTCACCCCGCGCTCGATGAGGCGGCGGGCGAGGATGCAGTTGCGGGCGAAGGCGGCTTTGTGAGGATTAGCGACGTCGTCGGCCCCGTAGAGCTTCAAAATATGGGCCGGCTCGCTGTCGAGATCGGCGATGCCGGGCACGCTGAGCTGCATCCGCGCGGCGAGCTCGTAGCTGGCGATGCGGGCGGCGAGCTTGCCGTCGCCGGGATTCGCCTCGAGATGGCGAGCGTTGAGCCGCTGCAAGAGGCCCCTTGCGGCGCGGTCCGCGGACTCGGAAACACCCGGCGCGGCGAGATGGCGGACAGGGCTCTTCGAGCTCATCGTCGTGCCCTGGAAGGCGGCGGGGAGGAAGCCCGGGCCCCAGTTGTTTGCTCCATTCTGCGGCACCCCGCGCGGGTCGGGGATAGCGACGTAGGAGGGCAGGTCGCGGCTTTCGCTGCCGAGAGCGTAGCTCGTCCACGCGCCGAGGCTGGGGAAGCCATCGAGGACCGAGCCGGTCGAAAGGAAGTTCTCGGCGGGACCGTGCGTGTTCGACTTGCTCGTGAGGGAGTGGACGAAGGCGATCTCGTCGGTCAGCTCCGCGAGATGGGGAATCATGTCGCTGACCCACTTCCCGGTCTTGCCGCGCTGGCGGAACTCGTATTGCGGTCTCGCGAGATTGCCTGCCGGTCCTTGGAAGGTCACCGCCGGTCCACCCGGAAGCGGCTTGTCGTCCCACTGGATGAGTTCGGGCTTGTAGTCCCAGGTCTCGAGCTGGCTCACCGCACCCGCGCAGAAGATCACCACGACCCGCTTC
>CAYSZN010000624.1:0-2657 GCA_964435425.1 uncultured Akkermansia sp.
CCCGGACTCTCCCTCGAGATGCTCCTCGCCCTCCTCGACGACGCGGCCTTCCTCGCGAAACCCGCCGCCGAGACCGGTCCCGTCCTGACCGACTTCGCCCGCCTCGTCGCCGCCCGCGGCGAACTCGGGGAGATCTCGCAAGTCCTCGCCCGCCTCGACGGCGAGCCCGGAGCGCGGCATTTCGCCCTCGTCACGGGCCTGTCCGAGGGCCTCGCCCGCAGTCCGCTGAAGCAGCGCACCCTCGCCGCCCTCATCGCCGCGAAGCTCCCCGAACTAGGCGACGGCACCGCCCGGCTCGAATCCCTCCTCGAAAACGCCACCGTCATCGCGCTGAACCGCCAAGCCAGCGAGGAGGCCCGCGTCGCCGCCCTCGCCCTCGTCGCCCAGCGTTCCCTGGCGGAGAAGAAGGAGGTCGTCGCCTCCCTCATCTCCCTCGCCGAGCCGCCCGCCATCCAGACCGCCGCCTGCCGCATCCTCTCCCGCGACAAGCGCGAGGAGGTCGCCGAGTTCTTCTTCGAGCGCTGGAACACCCTCACCCCCGCAGCACGGACCGAGGCCCTCGAGCTCATCACCGGAAACCCCAACACCGGCCTCGCCCTGATGAAGAAGATGAAGGCCGGCGAAATCAGCCCCGGTCTCATGCCCGCCATGACCCGCTGGAGCTACGGACGCTCCACCAACGAGGAGATCAAGGCCCTCGCCGTGGAGCTCTTCGGCCAGACCGACGGCGACCGCGCCGCCGTGATCGCCTCCTACCGCGAGGCCCTCGCCCAGCACAAGGGCGATCCCGAAAAGGGCGCCCTCGTCTACCAGAAGGCCGCCTGTGTCACCTGCCACCAGATCGGCGATGTCGGCGTCGAAGTCGGACCTCCCCTCAACGACGTGAAGATCAAGCCCGACGAGGCCCTCCTCACCGACATCCTCGACCCCAACCGCGCCGTCGAGGAGCGCTGGGTCTCGCAGACCGTCGAGATGACGGACGGCCGCATCCTCTCCGGCCTCGTCCACGGCGAGGACGCCACCGCCATCACCCTCCGCGTCCCCGGCGGCATCACCATGACCCTGCCCAAGGCCGAAGTGAAGTCCCTCAGCTCCACCGGCATGTCCCTGATGCCCCTGGGCCTCGAGGCCGCGATCACGAAGGAGGAGATGGCCGATCTGATCGCGTTCTTGAAGAAGCGGTGAAGAGGTGGGAGCGAAGCGACCAAGGAAGGAGGCTTGCCAAGCCTCCATTGATGCAAACGAGGCTGGGCCAGCCTCGCTCCTTGATCCGACCTTCACCTTTTACGCCGCCGCCGCTTTGGGCTGACGCCCCTCACCGTTTCGCTGGCCCGAGTTCGACCAGCGACAGATCGTCGAACCACGCGGTGCCGCTGGCCATGCTGCTGTGATGCCCGAGCCGGGGACCCACCTTGATTTTGGTGAGAGGGCCGGTGACAAACTCGAACTCCACCCGTTTCCAGCTTTTCCGGCCGGTGATCGACTCGGTTTTCTCAAATCCACCCTCCAGGGAGAGCGTCGCCCCGGTGGCTTTCGTGAGCACATTTTCCGTCTTGATGACGCCCGAAAGACGGTAGCGGGTCTGCGGCTTCACCTTCACGGTTTGCTTTAGGAAGCAATCGTCCCCGGCCGAGTTGTGGATGCGCACGCTGAACCCGCCGTCGCGTCTCTCCACCCGGTCGATTGTGACCGTCCCCTTCTTGTGCCAACTGGAGAACTCCCATCCCTTCTGACCATCCTCGAAGGAGGGATTGACAAGCAGATTCGGCCGCCCGCCCGTCGGCTGCTGCGACATGGCAAAAAGGGGCGCTCCGATCACGGCGGCGAAAGCGAGGAGGAAGATCCGGTTCATCGGTGTGGTGGGCTTCTCGGTTGGGTTGGGGACCAGCTTGACGAAAACAGGCATATGATGTCAATCCTAAATAAATCGGAGAAACTTCGGTCGCCATCTCCCGCGCCTCCTCCGTCCCTCAGCCTCAATGCCGCTCAGCGATCCGCTCCACCTTCAGAGTCCCCCTGCCAGGAGGGAGACTTGCCGTGACAACGACAACAGGATTGCCCTACCGATCCGGCTCCGTTTATTCTGGCCTGATTCTAGGATCCAATGAACGCTCGCTTTCATAGTTCCAGACGGACCAAACGAAAATTGGTGATTACGGCAGGCTTTCTCTCGGCTCCCTTGTCGCTTTTGACGATGCTGGTTGCCGTGAGCGCGGTGAATCCCTTTGGCCTCATGTTCTTGACTTCCTTCACGATCGAGAACGGGACGGATGAGGAGATTCTCGTGACTCCGATCGGAGCGACAGGAGCCGCGGGAACGCGCTATACACTGCCATACTCGGTGTTCAAGCGTTTCGAAGTATTCGGCGTCAAGAAAGGGAATTTCCGAATTCCAGTGGGGACCTCAAAGGAGTTCACCTATGATTGGGACGATATCCAGTTCTCGGAGATCCTCGTACGGCGGAGCAATGAACCGTGGAGAGTGAAGGCCACCGGGCTGCATCCGACGTTCAACCAATACCGGATGCCTCAGAAGTCCCGCTTTGTCATTTCGGACGTGGAGAATCTCCCCTATGCATCGGAGATTCACTTGGCGGCGCTCCCCGGCAATTCGCTCTGGATACTTGCGATCCATTTCCTATCATTGCTGGGATTGG
>CAYSZN010000625.1:0-2657 GCA_964435425.1 uncultured Akkermansia sp.
TCTGGCGGACGATGCCCTCCATGGTGCGCTGGATCTGCTCCGGCGCGGTGCCGCCGTCGTTCACCGCGAACTCCACGAAGACGAGATCGGGCTCGTGGTCGATCACATCCTGCCGGACGCGGAAGGCCCCCAGATCCGAGCCGGTGCCGCCGATGGCGGCGTTCACCTCGCGGAAAGTAGCGGCGGGATAGCGTTCCTTGAGCCATTCCAGCGACTTCACCCGCCAGCCCGGAGCGGCGGTGATGCTGCCGCCGAAGTAGGCGACCGCGATCTCGCCGCCGCCTTTGGCCTTTTCAAAGAAATTGGGCAGACCGCCCCGTGGCGTCAGTTCCTGAAACGGGCGCGGAGCGGGAGGCTCCGCCCGCACCAGCGGTTGGAGCAACAGGGAGATCGCGAGGGCGAACGACAAGGCGAGGCAGTTCGGCAGATGGGGGGAAGTTTTCATGGCAGGGAATCCGATCAATCGGAGGCATCCGCCGGAAAAAGCAAGGTGGGGAATGGACCAAGGAAGGAGACTTGCCAAGTCTCCCCACGGCAAGACGGGACTTGGAACGTCCCGCTCCTTGGTGCGAGGTCGCGGTCTCTCCGGTGATGCCAACATGGGTTCGGAAACCGTCAGGGTTCGTGCATCCAGCGCCGCGCCCCATGCCGCACTTGCAGGATGTGGACGGTGTCGTCAATGATGACGTAGAGGATGCGGTATTTCGATGGGTATTCGTCGAAGAGCAGCTGGCGTAGTTGCTCCGGCCCCCAACGTCCGTTTTCCGGTGCCAGCGGGCAGCGCTCCGGCATTTCCGACAGACTCCCGATCGTCTCGTGCAGCTTGTCGAGCCATTCGGATACTTTGTGCGGAGCCTTTTCCAAAAGCCATCCGAGAACCTCCTCGATGTCCTCAAGGGCGGCGGGCTCGATGTCGATGCAGTAGCGGCCCATTACCGATCCGGCGCGAATTTCGCCCGCAGAGTCCGGATCGCGGCATCCAACGGCACGCCTTCCCGATTCCCGGTACGGAGGGATTCCAACGCCAGACGGAGCCGTTCGTCGTCACGGGCTTGCTTCACCTGCTCCACGAGAGCCTCGTAGGCGACCGCATCCTGAACCACGACGGCGGCCTCGCCGTTGACCGTCAGGACTTCGGGATTGCCGGTCTGTTTCAAGGATTCGATGTGGCTCTTCGAATGGCGAAGGAAATCGGTCAATGGCTTGATGTTGGAAACGGCAATCATCGCATGGAATTCACTGATAATTACATGCTAGATGTTTTCCGGCGCGATGCAAGTCCGGTCCCCGAAAAGAATGGACCGGATCAAACGAGGCGTCGAATCGGACACGCCCTTTCCTCCCGCCGGATCCGGGCGATAGTGGGGCAAACTCATCCATGATCCTTCTCGGAATCGAAGGCGGCGGCACGCGCACCGCCGTCCTGCTCGTTGATGGCGGCGCGGAAAACGCGGTGCTCGCGGACTTCGCAGCCGGTCCCGGCAATATCCATCTCCTCCCCGGCGAGGCGCTCGACGCGCATTTCCGGGACATCCGCGAACGCCTTCCCGCCGCGCCGGAACGCATCGGCATCGGCATGGCCGGGGTGAGGTCCGAGGGCGACCGGGCCCGTGTCTCGGCGGCGGTGGCGCGGATCTGGCCGGGCACGCCCGCGACCGTGGGCGACGATCTCGTCATCGCGCTGGAGGCGGCGGAATGGTCGGCGGATTGCGACGCGCAGGTGCTGCTGCTGAGCGGGACGGGCTCCTGCTGCCTCGGCCGCCACCGCGACGGGAGCACGGTGAAGGTCGGCGGCCGCGGCCACGTCATCGGCGACCGCGGCAGCGCGACCGACATCGCCCTGCACGCCCTGCGCTCCGTCGTCACGATCTCCGACATCGACGACGACTGGCCCATGCTCGGGGCGGACATTCTGAACTTCCTCCAGATGAACGAGCCCGAATCGCTCATCGAATGGTCCATGGCCGCGAGCAAGACAGAGCTCGCCGGCCTCGCCCGCGTCGTCTTCGAGGCCGCGGCGACGCGCGGCGACGAGATCGCCCTCGCCATCCTGCGGCGGGCTGCGGAACGGCTCTCGAAGGACGCCGTCCACTGCGCTGCCCGCGCCGCGAAACGGAACGAGAAAGTGCAGTTCGTCCTCAACGGCTCGGTGCTGCTGAAGAATCCCGCCTTCGCCGACGACGTGACCGCCCGCCTCCTCGCGGGCCGTCCCGGCAGCGTCGTGACGCGATTGGCACGCCCCTCCGTCTGGGGAGCGGTCGCCCTCGCCGGTGCGCCTGCCCGGCTGGACCCGGCGCGACCGCAGGTGACGAGCCCGCCCGGCACCGAGCACAGTCTGCCCCAGTGGCGGCCCGTCTCCGCCTCGCCCACGGAGGGACGGCATCCGAAATCCACGCATCTCTCCGACATGCCCCTCTCCGACGCGATCCGTCTGATGCTGGAGGACGACGAGACCCTTCCCAGCAAGATCCTCGCCGAGAGCGAGCGCATCGAGTGGACGGTGCGCCGCGTCGTGCAGGCCTTCGCCGAAGGCGGGCGGCTCCTCTACTGCGGCGCCGGCACGAGCGGTCGGCTCGGCGTGCTCGACGCCAGCGAATGCCCGCCCACCTTCCGCAGTCCCGCGAACCTCGTCCAAGGCATCATCGCCGGAGGCCGCA
>CAYSZN010000626.1:0-2656 GCA_964435425.1 uncultured Akkermansia sp.
CCCAGCAAAAACGGCCCCGCAAGATTGATCGCCCAGTAGAAGCCCGCCACCGGCAGCGGATCGTCCGCCGGCACCTCGGTCTTGTCGCGCAGCGTCACGAGCCACTCGCGCTGCGTGGCGCTCAGCGAATCGGCGGGGGCCGAGTCCGCGAGCCCTTCGTAGAACTGCTTCATGATCGCGACGGTCGCGGCGTCACTGATTGGCCACAGGGTGGAGATGACGTTCTCCGCTCCGGCCATGCGGAAGCCGCGCCGCAGGCCGAGGACGCCGTCGCCGGTGGTCGCCTCGCCGCTCGCGGTGTCGCAGGCGCTGAGGGCGACGAGGAGGGTGCCCTCGAGGTCGAGCTCGGCGACCTCGTTGGCCATGAGAAGCCCATCGCTCTCGGGGTCGGGCACGACGCCCTTCGACCAGGCCGCGACGGTGGCGCTCGATCCCGCGAGGGCGAGGCAGCTCCCGAACATGGGATTCTGAAAACCGGCGACCTCCTTGGGAACAAAGGGCGTCTCCCGAGCGCTCTCCGGGACCGGCTCGACGACCGAGGGCAGGTAGAGGCCGTGGGTCGCGAAGTGGAGCAGGTGGGGCCGCCGCACGCCCGCGCGCAGGTCGGCTTCGGTGGCGCGCGAGCCCTTCACCGTGGCCACGGGCGTGCCGAGCCGCTGCTGCATCACGGGTCCGAGCAGATCGACCTCCTCCTCGGCGCCGGCGAGAGGCGTCAGGCTCTCCGCGACCACGGCGAGGCTCGCGGCACTGAAGGAGGCGAGCAATCCCCGCCGGTCGGCCACGCCGGTCTCGGGAACGCGGCCGGTGTCGAAGGCGGGATTGCCGACGAGGATCGCCCCCGCTGCGGGATCGGCGGGTGTGGAAGGACGCAGGATCTCGCGGGCCGAGGAGACGTAGCGCAGGTCGTGGCTCTCGACGAGGAACTTGCCGTCCGGGCCGACGAGGCAGGCGAAGGGCACGAAGCTGAGCGGCCCCTCGGGACAGACAACAACCTTTTGCTGGTTTGTCAGGATCTCCGCCGCCGGGGCGAGGAGCTGGCGGTGGAGCTTCTCCATCAGCTCGCGCGCGGTCCGGTCGGAGGCCTCGCCCTCGCCGTTGGCCGCGCCGAAGAAGGGGATCATCGCGGCGACGAGCTCGTCGGTCTCCCTGGCAGGGCAGAGGTCGAAGAAGACCGTTCCTTCGCGCGTCGTCGCGGCGACGCCGTATCGTTCCTCAAAGGCGGCGAGGCCGTCGTAGCGGCGGAAGCGCAGGTAGTCGAGCAGCACCTCGCTCTCGCCGAGCGCGGCCCGCAGATCCGCGACGGAGGGAGTAGTCGCGGGGCGGGAGAAATCCTTCGCGCCGACGAGGCGGATCAGCGCCTGGTGCCGTTCGCGGACGAGGGCATCGAGATCGGGCAGGGCGCGTCCGACGCGGTCGGATCCGAGGAAGGCGGCGCGGTATTCGGCACGGGCGGCGGCGAGAGCCCGGCGCGCCTCGTCCACGCCCGGGTCGGAGGATCCGCGGGAGAGCTGGGCCTCGGCGATGAGACTGTCTAGGACGACGCCCTTCTGCCGCAGGAGAAAGGCGGCGACGTCCTCCGCCGCGCCGAGCTGGGCGAGGAGGTGGTGCGATTTGAAGGAATCCTGGTAGGCGAGGCGCTGGCGCTCGTCGGTGAACTGGAGCATGGCCTCGAAGTTGCGGAACTCGAGGTCGAGGCAGCGGAGGGCGGCGTCCTTCGCCCCGGCGGCATCGCCCGAAGCGAGGGCGGCGAGACCGAGGCCGTAGAGCCCCTCGTGCCGGTCGGGGTGGTCCTCGCGGAGAAGGCCGAGGTAGAGGCGGTCAGCCTCGCCGTAGGCGGCGGTGGCTCCGGCGTAGTCGCCCAGCTCGCGCCGCGCGTCGCCGACGCGCCTCGTCGCCTCCGCCACCTCGACGTGCTCGTTCGTGCCGAGGGCGGCGACGCGTCCCTCGAGGACGCGGGTGTAGAGCGCGAGCGCCTCCCCGGCCCGCCCGGTGGCCCGCTCGATCTCACCGAGGAACAGCACCGCCTCCAGAGTGTCGGGGTGGCCCGGTCCCGATTCCCGCCCGAACACCGCGACGGCCTCGCGCACGAGCGGCGCCGCCTCCTCGATGCGATTCCGGTAGAAGAGGAGCCCCCCGAGATTCGCCTTCGACCGGGCCGTGTCGAGCGCGTCCGGGCCGAGATGGCGCGTGCGGATGGCGAGCCCTTCGCGCAGGAGGGATTCCGCGCCGCCGAGGTCGCCGATGCACCAGAGGAGCACGGCGAGGTTGTTCATCGCCGGCACAGTGCCAAGGCCGCCCTTGCCCTCGATGGCCTCGCGGATACGGAGGGCGTCGCGGTTGAGGCGCTCGGCCTCCTGAAAATCCCCGAGCACCTGGAGCAAGGCGGCGAGATTGTTCTGGATCTGGGCGACCGGCGCGGCGCTGTCTCCGAGCAGTTCGCGGGCGGTGGCGAGGGTGTCCTCGTAGGCGGGCAGGGCGGCATCGTAGTTACCGAGGCGCTGCTCGAGATTCGCCAGCTCGTTGGCGAAGGCGAGGCGATGCTGCGACGGGGCGGTGGTGGCGAAGGCGGCAGCCAGCTCCCGCGCGATCTCGCGGGCGCCAGTCCAGTCGCCCGCCGCCTGCAGCTCGCGGCAGCGGGCGTAGGCATCGCGGTCGG
>CAYSZN010000627.1:0-2655 GCA_964435425.1 uncultured Akkermansia sp.
CCGTCGCCACACACAGGCGAGGCACCCCGGAGGGGTGCGAGAAGGGCTGGCTGCGGGGAATCCGACCGACTTCCCCCGCATCGAACGCTTCTCCCGCCCCTCCAGGGCGGGATGGTCTCTCGTCGGCGAATCCGGTGGTTGCGCTCGTTCCTCGCTCCACCACCGGCTACCTTCTCCCGCCCCTCCGGGGCTTTCCGTGATCCAACATCGCTCATTTCGATTCTGACAGGCTAGGCTGCTGGCTTTTGTTGTGCGGGCGTGATGCCATAGCAGGCGAGAACAGTCGTGGCCGTATCGTAATGCTCCGGCGAAATCCACACGGCGGAATGGATGTCGTTTTCGTTGATGTGGAGGGAAAGCAATGGCCAGCCTCTCTCCCGGTTGTTTTGGGCAATCTCTTCGAACTGATCCTTTGTGAGGTGGGATCGCACTTCGAAGCCAGTGCCCGCAGGCGGGTGCCAGAAGAGGTAGCGATACTGGAAATCAGGGGAGCATTCGGAGTAGATTCCAATCAATCCGATGTTTCTGCAAAAGTCCGTGGCCGCTTGAAGAAGGTCCGCCGACATCCAAGAGGTGAAGCTGTGTTCCCTGAGGAGCTCAGTGCTGCCCGGAAGCATTTGGGAGGGGATGTAAGCGATCGGCGTTTGCATGGCGAGCGCGCGGCAGGGGTCGAACAGGGTGGCGAAGACAAGCAAACAGGATTCAGCCCGCATCGACGGGAAGCAGCCCGAAGACGGCGGGGCGGATGAATTGGTTGAGCAGGTCGGGCGCGAAGCCGACGGCGAGGAGGGCGACGAGGAGGATCAGGACGGAAAGGCGGGTGCTCCAAGCGAGATCAGCGGGCACTTCCAGCTTCTCCGGCTTCGGCCCCATGAAGACGCCGCGATAGGCCCGCAGCATATAGACGGCGGAGATGACGACGCCCCAGAGCGCGCCGATGGTGGCCCAGCGAATCCAGTTCATCCCGGCGTCCTCCCCGGCGAAGGCTCCGAAGAAGATCTCGACTTCGGCGGCGAAGTTGGCGAAGCCGGGCAGGCCGATGGAGGCGAAGGTCGCGAAGCCGAAAAGGAGGCCGAGCCGCGGCAGGGATTTGGCGAGTCCGCCGAACTTCTCGAAGTCGAGATCGCCGAAGCGCTCGCGCATCCAGCCGGCGAGGGCGAAGAGCAGGGCGATGGAAAGCCCGTGGGCGAACATCAGGAGGACCGCGCCGGAGACGCCGATGACGTTGCCCGCCGCGATGCCGAGGAAGGCGTAGCCCATGTGCATGACGCTGGAGTAGCCGAGCATGCGGTCGAGCTTCTTCTGCGCGATGGTGACAAGGCCGATGTAGAGAATGTTCCCGAGGAGGAGAATCAGGACGAGGTTCAGCCATTTCTCGGCTCCGGCGGGAGCGAGGGGCAGGGCGAGGCGGACGAGTCCGTAGAGGCCGAATTTCTTCAAGACCCCGGCGTGGAGCATCGCGACGGGCGTCGGGGCCTCGGCGTAGGCGGGCGCGGCCCAACTGTGGAAGGGGAAGAGCGAGACGAGGATGCCGAAGCCGATGAGCAGGAGGAGGAAAATCCACGACTGCGTCCCGTCGGCGATGCCGGAGGATTTCGCTCGGATGGTGAGTTCGGCCACGTCGAAGGTCGTGCCGCCCAGGGAAGCGACCGCGAGGATGAGGCCGACGAGGAGGATGAGGCTGCCGACGCCGAGGAAGATGGTGATGGTCCACGCGGTGCGGACGCGGTTCTCGCCGTGGCCGAAGATCCCGATCATGAGGAAGGTCGGGATGAGAGCGAGTTCGTGGAAGGCGTAGAGGAAGAAGAGGTCGGTCGCGGTGAAGGCCCCGATGGCCCCGCCGCCGATGAGGAGGAGGGAGAGGTAGTAGAGCCGCGCACTGCCCTTGATCTCCGATTCGCGTGGCGCGACGAGGACGGCGGCGAGCAGGACGAGGGCGGAGAGGAGGACGAGGACGAGGCTGATGCCGTCGAGGCCGAAGGCGAGGTTCAGCTTGGGAAAGCCGGGCATCTCGAGAAGAGACCGCGAGCTGGTGAACTGCCACGAGCCCACGCCCTCCAGCGAGGTGTGGAAGTTGGCCACGCAATAGATCGCGATCACCAGCGTGACCACCGCGGCCCCCAGCGAGGTGAGACGGGCGGGCACCCCGAGCCCGACGGCGAGGGCGGCGAGGAGCGGCAGAAAGACGAGGAGTTCGAGAGTGCTCACGACGAAGGAGGGGCGGAAAATTCGGTCAGAGGACGAGATAGAGAATGACGCCGACGGCGGCGACGCCGAAGAAGAAGGCGTAGGTCTGCACGTTGCCGACGTTGAAGACGCGGAAGACGGAGCCAGCGGCAAGGGCGGTCATGGCGGGGAAACGCGCGACCACCGGCTCGACCACGTAGCGGTCGGCGAAGTCCATCCCTTTCGCGACAGCGTCCTGGAACAGGCGGACGAGGTCGAGGTAGAGTTCGTCGATCTTGAACCG
The DNA here is from genome assembly GCA_964435425.1 of uncultured Akkermansia sp. Lineage (GTDB taxonomy): Bacteria > Verrucomicrobiota > Verrucomicrobiia > Verrucomicrobiales > DEV007 > Arctic95D-9. The sequence continues at coordinate 2,471 of CAYSZN010000627.1, forward strand.
GTCGCGGAAGAGCGGGATGCTGATGGGGTCCTGGTCGCGGCCTTTGTAGAAGTAGATCGCGGCTCCCACCCCGACGACGAGGCCGACGAGGGAGAGGATGGCGGTGAGTCCGAAGTGGCCGAAGAGATGGCCGATGTCGGCGTGGCCTCGCGCGAGGAGCGGACCGGAGACGAAGCCGTAGGCCG
>CAYSZN010000628.1:0-2653 GCA_964435425.1 uncultured Akkermansia sp.
CATCTGCTGGGACCAATGGTATCCCGAGGCAGCGCGGCTCACCGCGATGCAGGGGGCGAACGTGCTCTTCTACCCCACCGCAATCGGCTGGCTCGCCGAAGAGCGCGAGACCCTCGGCCCCGCCCAGCACAACGCTTGGGAGACGGTGCAGAAAGGCCACGCCGTCGCCAACGGCTGCTTCGTCGCGGCCTCGAACCGCGTCGGGCGCGAGGGCGACACGGTTTTCTGGGGCCAATCCTTCGTCGCCAATCCCTACGGCGAGGTGATCGCCCGCACCCCCGTCGAGGAGGAAAGGGCCGAAGCCGTGGTCTGCGATCTGGAGCAGTTGGAGGAGTTTCGGAATATCTGGCCGTTTTTCCGGGATCGGAGGATCGACAGCTACGGGCAGATTGTCGAGCGGTGGCTCGATTGACCAACGCGCCAGCGTTCTCTTACTCATACTCCTTACTCTTACCTCTTACTCCCCGACTTGACCTGCAATCCTCAGGAGTAAGAGTAAGGAGGTAAGAGTAAAGAGTAGGAGATTTGCCATGCCCCTCGACCACGAACGCCTCATCGTCTACCAACGCGCCATCGAGTTCGTTGCTTGGGCGGATCGATTCATGGAGGAAACGAAGCTCAAGGGCGAAATCCGATCTCAACTCGACCGCGCCTCCATCAGCGCTCCGCTGAACATCGCGGAGGGGAACGGCAAATTCTCCATCCGGGACCGCATTCGTTTTCTCGACATCGCCTACGGCTCCTCTCTCGAATGCGCCGCCTGCCTCGACGTGGCCTGCGCGAAAGGGGCCGCCCCTGTCGAAAGGATCGCTCAAGGGAAAAGCTTGATCGAGGAGACCATCAATCTCCTCGTGCGCCTTCGGGAGAGCTTGAATCGACGCCTCGATGAGAAGGACTCCTCCCCTCGCGTCCGCGAGCAGGATCAGGACGAATGGTTCAGCCTCCGTGACCTTGAAGTCGGCTATTGATTCTCCCCTCTTACTCTTTACTCCTTACTCTTACCTCTTACTCTTACCTCTTACTCCCCGCCCTGCTCCGAAGAACACCTGCAATCCTCAGGAGTAAGAGTAAGGAGATAAGAGTAAGAGATCGAAACGATGACCCCAAAATCCCTAGGATACCTCATGCCCGCCGAATGGGAACCCCAGTCCGCCATCTGGCTCTCCTGGCCCTCGGGCCATCCCGACTGCTGGCCTGAAACCCTCGCCAAGGTCGAGGCCGTCTTCGCCGAGATCGCCGCCGCCATCAGCCGCTACCAACCCGTCCGCCTCAACGCGCCCGCCGCCCGCCACGAAGCGATCCGCCGCCAGATCCTCGACGCCCATGCCGCCGCCGCCCAGGTCGAGCTCTACGACCATCCCAACGACGACGTCTGGTGCCGCGACCACGGCCCGCTCTTCGTGAAACACCGCGAGACCGGCGAGATCGCCGTGACCGACTGGGGCTTCAACGGCTGGGGCGACAAGTTCGGCCCCTACGAGCAGGACGACCAGATCCCCGCCCGCATCGCCGAAACCCTCGGCCTGCCGCGCTTCGAAGGCGGCATGATCCTCGAAGGCGGCTCCATCGAGCAGAACAGCCTCGGCCAGCTCCTCACCACCGAGGCCGTGCTCCTCAATCCCAACCGCAACCCCCACCTCTCGCGCGAGGAGATCGAGGAACGGATCAAGTCCACCCTCGGCATGGACGAGATCTTCTGGCTCGCCTCCGGGATCGAGGGCGACGACACCGACGGGCACATCGACGACATCGCCCGCTTCGTCAACGACTCGACCCTCGTCATTTCGCGCGAGACGGACGGGAGCAATCCGAACCACCGCGTCCTCGCCGAAAACCGCGAACGCCTCGGCGACTTCCGCCTTCCCGACGGTTCGCGGCCCGAGATCATCGAAATCGACCTGCCCGAAGCCTGCCACGTTCCCGGTTGGCGGCTCCCCGTGCTGCCCGCCAGCTACGTGAACTTCCTCATCCTCAACGACGCCGTCCTCGTGCCCGTCTTCGGACAGGAGAAACGGGACCGGAACGCAGTAGGTTTGCTAGGGGAGCTGTTCGCAGGGCGCGAGATCGTCCCCATCCACGCCCTCGACATCGTTCGAGAGGGTGGCGCGATCCATTGCATCTCGCAGCAGCAGCCGAGATGAAATGAAACCGCATTCAAGGTGTTCCGATGAGCCGGGAAAACATGAGGAGAGTTCCCTTGGTCTTGGCCGGGATGGCGTTCTTCGCGACCTCGGTTCTTCTGATTTGTGGATGGAGCATGTCTGTGGGAGGCCCGCTGACCAGCGAAGGCACCGGTGTCCTCAGACTGATGGGAACGCTCGGATTCAAGCTGGGATACTGGATTTATATGACTCTTGAATCGACCTCAGGCCTTTTGGGATTCACGAGGAGCTACGAGATCCTTCTGGGATGGCCGCTAATCGCTTCTTTGATCGCCTTCCCGGTTTTCGTCGGCGCGATGGTGTGGCTCCTGGCGGCAGCGATGGTGAAAATCGCCAATCCCTCCCGAGATGAATCGAGCCACGATGCGGGCTGAGGATATATCTCTCCGCGCTACGTTTTTGGATTGCGGCTATCCTTCGGAGAAGTGGGCGGCGAGGGCATGTAGCATGGGCATCCTGCCCATGCATCCCGGTTGGACGCTGGAATCCCC
>CAYSZN010000629.1:0-1474 GCA_964435425.1 uncultured Akkermansia sp.
GGCACGCCACGGCAGGAGAGCGGTTTCTTCAAGCCTCGGCCAATCCGAAAGCGGCGGTGGAACTATGGCAGCGGTGCGTGCAGATCATCAATTACGAACGGGAGGAAAAGCGGGAATCGGAATTCCGGGAGTGGAAGGAGAGGCAAGCCGGCAGTGAACGCGATTCTCGTTTTCTGGAATCTCTCCTCATCCAGTTGAAGTATCTGGGCCTCAGTTGCAAGGCAGCCGAAGCGGAATCCATCGATGCGGTTTTTTCCGATTTGATCAATTATGTCGAGGGGCTCAGCCAAATGCGGGAGATTCCCACCAACAACGTGTTGCACTCGATCGCAGGCTGTGTGTTTGCCCAAGCCTACGACCTGCAGCCGCTCTTGAGCCGAAACAGCGCTTGGGAAGCTTGTCCTTACAGCATTTCGGGAATGTATGAAAAAACGATCCTGCCGCATCTCCGGAAAGAAAATACGGCTGGATTGATGAGCGCCTGGGACAAGAGGATCGATCAACAGAGTAGGCTGGCGGTAGCGCTCAATGAGAGCATGGACAAGGAGGAGAACCGGATTCGGCAAATCAGTGACGGGAGGGAGAAAGCCAACGCGGAGAGAGCGCTTCGTGATTTGGTGAATGGCGATCAAAGCGGAATGATGCGGACGCATGACAAGGATGACTTCGCACGCGAAACGCTTCCCCGATTGAAATGGGGGAAATTGAAAGACCAGTTCCAGTATGTCGATTCGGTCGCGGCGGCGACGGCCATGATTGCCTACATTCAGGAGCTTGCCTCCAACCCCTTGGCGGAGGAATTCTACTCCGAATTCGAGGAACTGATCGAGTCCGCGAACTAAAATCCGAAGCTCGAAATCCGAAACTCATTCGAGCTTCGGAGTTCTGACTTCGGATTTCGATCTTCGAGCTTCGGATTTTCTCACCCGATCAGCGCCTTTAGATCCCACCCTTCGCGGTAGTCGCGGGTGAGCCAGCGGTTCGCCTCCTCCTTGTTGGAGAAACGCATGTTCGCGGCGTCCCATTGCAGCTTCTCGCCCCGGTAGCGGATGGCGATGGTGCCCAGCAGGGTGGTTTCGGTGAGCATCGCTCCATACTGGAAGTCGTCCGAGGGCTGCTCGCCCGAGAGGCATCCGTCGATCCAGCCGTGGTAGTGGTCGCGGTCGTCCGCCATCTCGTAGTCGGTGCTCATCTCCTGCCCCTCGAAATAGAGGCGGGGAGCCGCGACGTGGGGAATGACGAGGGTGCCCGTCTCGCCGACGAGCATCGAGCCGCTCGGCGGCAGGGCCTCGCGCTCGGGCAGATGCGAACCCTTCGTTTCGGGCGTGAGCCCCCCGTTGTACCAGGTGATCTTGAGCCGGTCCACCGCCGTGAACTCCGTGCCCGGCACAGTGAAGCTGTAGGTCGTCTGCGCCGGCCAGACCTCGTCGTTCATGCCGGTATGCTCGGCGAGGTAGTCGTCGGACGGCCCGGT
>CAYSZN010000629.1:1484-2652 GCA_964435425.1 uncultured Akkermansia sp.
CGGCCCGGTCAGCTTCAGGGCGGTGAACACGGGATCGAGGATGTGGCAGCCGAAGTCGCCGATCGCGCCGAGGCCGAAATCCTGCCAGTCGCGCCAGCCCCACGGGGCGTAGCAGCGGTCCCCGAAATACGGCCGCATCGGAGCGACGCCGATCCACTTGTCCCAGTCGAGCGATTCCGGCACCGGAGCCTCCGTCTTCGGGCGGCTGATGTGCCCGCTGCGGCAATGCCCGGGGGTCGGCACCCAGGAGTGGGCTTGCACGATCTTGCCGATGCGACCGGACTGCACGAGCTGCACGGCGGTGCGGTAGAACTTGTGCGAGTGGATCTGGTTGCCCAACCGGGTGATGACGCCCTTCTCCTTCGCCATCTTCGCCACCTCGCGGCATTCCCAGACGTTGTGGGTCAGCGGCTTCTGGCAGTAGACGTGCTTGCCCAGCTTCATCGCGGTGATGGAGCAGTAGGCGTGCATGTGGTCGGGTGTGGAGATGGTGACAGCGTCGATCTGGTCGCCCATCTCGGCGAACATCGCGCGGAAGTCCTGGTAGACCGGAGTGTCCGGGCTGAGCTGCTTCGCCCCGAGCGTGCGGTTCAGGTCGACGTCGCAGAAGGCGACATACTTCTGCTTGTCGTGCGTCGACATCGCCTTGATGTCGCTGAGCCCCTTCCCATCGGAGCCGATCGAGGCGATCTGGAGACGGGAGTTCAGGTTCTGGCCACGCACGATGGCGGGCGCGGCGGCGAGGATGGAGGCGGCGGTGCCTCCCTTGAGAAATGTGCGGCGGGTCGTCATAGTTCGATGGTCAATCGACCACGGCAAGGCAGGACGCGAAAGCGGCGCATTCGCGCTGGGAGAGGGTGCGCGTCGTTTGCTGCCGGACCGGACGGGGGCGAGCTGTCTCAGCCGAGCCGTTCTTCCGCAGCGGCTCGACGGGATGGTTCGCTCTGCAAAGTCCGAGTCTTCGGGCTTTCTTGGTCGTGTTCCACGTTTGGCGATGGTTCGGAGATGGGGTGTCCGACGGATTTGCCTGCGATCCACGAAATGCACCGCTGGGCCATCCGACGCGGACGCCACGGCGGTGCGTCCCTACCAGTCCGTCACAATGGAAGCGATGGATGTCTCGCATCGTGGATTCTCGCGGCAGGGCCTTGGAGTGCGCGGACATGTC
>CAYSZN010000630.1:0-2647 GCA_964435425.1 uncultured Akkermansia sp.
GACACGACGGTGACGGAGGCGGACCGGAAGCAGCACGCGGCGATGATGGAGTTCACCGACCCGGTCCTCACCGACGTGGGGCAGAAGCTGGCCAGGCAGCTCGGCGCGAAGACCACGCCCGAGGTCGTCGTCGTGTCGCCGGAGGGGGAGACGCTCTACCAGGGACGCATCAACGATCTCTACCTCGGCCCTACGAAGCGCCAGCGCGAGGTGAAGACCCACGACCTGCGCGACGCCCTCGCCGCGATCCGCGACGGGAAGCCGGTCGCGAACCCTCGCACCGAGGCGATGGGATGCGGCATCGTCTTCGTCCCGTGAGAAAAGCAGGGCTCCCCCGGAATTTGCTTGTCTCCCGGAGAGGGCTTCGGTACAAGCAGGGCATGGAACCGTCCCTTTCCTACTCCTATTCGCAGTCCGCCGTCAGCGCGGCGGTGGTCGACCAGCTCCGCCGCACGCGGGGCTGGGTGCTCTTCTTCGGCGTGATGTTCTGGATCGGGACGGTGTTCCTGTGCCTGGGCGGGCTGGCCATGATCGGGATGGGCTTGTTCAGCGGCGCCATCGCGGCATCGGGCGAGCAGACGCTGGATTCCTTGGGCGCAGGCATAGGCGCCGCCACTTTCGTTGGCATGGGGGTTCTCTACCTGGTCTTGGCGATGCTCTACATCTACCCGGCCACGAGGCTCACGAAGTATGCGTCCAGGATCCGGGACCTGATGAACGCGCCGGCGGAGCAGAATCTGGTGGCGGCGCTGAACGAGCAGCGCGCTTTCTGGAAGTTCGTCGGTGTGATGACGATCTCGATGATGGCCCTCTACATCGTCGGCATCGTAGTGATGGTGGTCGTCGGCGTGGCAGGTGCCGCAGCAGCGGCGGGAGGAGCGGCAGGTGCCTGAGCCCGATGGCCCCAGCCAGCCGGGAACAAAAAAACTCCGCGCCGTTGCGACGCGGAGTTTTTCAGCAAGACTTCGCTGGAAGCGGATCGAACGATCAGTTGTTGGGTGCGGGAGCTGGGGCCGTGGCCTCTTCGACGGCCTTGGCCGCCTCGTTCACCTTCTCCTTCACGGCTTCGGTCGCTTCGGCAGCCTTTTCCTTCACCGCTTCGGTCACCTCGGCGGCTTTCTCGGCCACGGCTTCGGTCGCGGCGGCGGCTTCCTTCTTCACTTCTTCGGCTTTCTCGGCGGCCGCTTCGTTGGCGGCAGCGGCTTCCTTCTTGGCTTCGTCGACGGCCTTGGCCGTATCCTCTTTCACTCCTTCCACGGTCTTTTCGCAGCTGGAGAGGGCGAGGGCGGCGCCGACGAGGGCGACGGCGGAGAGTTGCTCGATCAGTTTGGTCACTTTCATATGGGTTCAGATGGTTGGTTCGCCCTTATGAAGGGCCATTTTTCCTACACCGGTTTCCAGGCGAATTCAACGGATAGCCGGGACTTTTGCGAGCTTTCGTCCGGCCTGGGAGCAAAAGATTCCGTTACTTTTCATCCAAGGCTGTGCTAGCTTTCCCGCCCGATATGTCCCATCGGATCAGAAGCATGAGTCAAAGTTTGTTCGAGAAAGTCTGGAATGCCCACGCCGTCAGGGAGCTGTCGAATGGACAGACCCAACTGCTCATCGGTACCCATCTCATCCACGAGGTGACGAGCCCCCAGGCCTTCGGCATGCTCCGAGATCTCGGATTGAAGGTGAAATATCCCCATCGCACCTTCGCCACGGTGGACCACATCGTGCCGACGAAGAACCAGGTCGAGCCCTTCGAGGACAGCCTCGCCCAGGAGATGATCCAGGCGCTGCGGAAGAATTGTGCGGAGTTCGGAGTGAAGTTCTTCGACATCGGCAGCGGCGGCCAGGGCATCGTCCACGTCGTGGGGCCGGAGCAGGGGATCACCCAGCCGGGCACGACGATCGCCTGCGGCGACTCGCACACCGCCACGCACGGGGCCTTCGGCGCGATCGCCTTCGGCATCGGCACGACCCAGATCCGCGACGTGCTCGCGACCCAGACGATGGCCCTGAGCAAGTTCAAGGTGCGCCGCATCAACGTCGACGGAGAGCTGCGGCCCGGCGTCTACGCGAAGGACGTCATCCTCCACATCATCAAGCTCCTCGGTGCCAAGGGCGGCATCGGCTACGCCTACGAATACGGCGGCAGCGTCTTCGACGGCTTCTCGATGGAGGAGCGCATGACCGTCTGCAACATGTCCATCGAGGGCGGGGCCCGCTGCGGCTACGTCAATCCCGACGAGAAGACCTTCGCCTATCTCAAGGACCGCCCCTATTCGCCCAAGGGCGAGGACTGGGACGTCGCCGTCGGGGCATGGCAGGCGATGGCCTCCGATCCCGGTTGCCACTACGACGACATCGTGGACATCCGTGCCGAGGACATCGCTCCTTCGGTGACCTGGGGCATCTCGCCCGACCACGGCATCTTCGTGAACGAGCGCATCCCCTCCCCCGCCGACGCCCCCGACGAGGAGGCCCGCAAGAGCATCGAGGAGGCACTCGAATACATGAAGCTCGAAGGCGGTGCGCCCATTGCCGGCACGCCGGTCGATGTCTGCTTCATCGGCAGCTGCACCAACGGCCGCCTCTCCGACTTCCGCGAGGCGGCGAAGTTCCTCAAGGGCCGCAAGGTCGCGGAGGGCGTCACCGCCAT
>CAYSZN010000631.1:0-2640 GCA_964435425.1 uncultured Akkermansia sp.
GGCTGCGATGATGGCCACCGGGCAGATGCGGTATACGGCGCACATGGTGCCATTGCTATCTTCCCGAGGCCGTCGAGTCAATCAAAATCGGAGAAGGCGCGCGGCCTCGGAGAAGGCCGGCAACAGGCGTTGACACGGGAAACCTGTGGCCGAGGTCATCGACTTCGGTCAAACGTCGTGAGGATACCCTCTCCAGCCCCTCGCCGCCTCAATATACCGCCCGGCCTCCGCTGAGGTCGAAGGTGAACCCGGTGCAGAAGGAGGCCTCGGGGGAGACGATCCAGCAGCTCAGGGCGGCGATTTCGTCGAGGGTGCCGCAGCGCTTCATCGGAATCTTGTCGGTCATGTATTTGACTTGGTCGGGGTGGATGCCGTCCACCATGGGCGTGCGGATCACCGCCGGGGCGATCGCGTTCACCGTGATGCCGGTCTCCGCGTATTCCTTGCCGACCGATTTGACGAGACCGATCACGCCCGCCTTGGTCGAGGAGTAGGAGCACATCCCGGCATTGCCCTCCTTGCCGGCGATGGAGGCGAAATGGAGGATGCGTCCATAGTGACGCGGCTCCATCGCGAGGAGGGCGTATTTCGTGATGAGGAAGGTTCCCCGGAGGTTGATCGCGGAGACGCGGTCGAACTCCTCCGACGTCACCTCGACGATGCGGCGATTCGTGGGGCCGACGATGCCGGCGCAGTTCACCACGACATCGAGGCGTCCGTCCGCGCTGCGGGCGAGGGCGGCGTCGAATCCCGCCTTCACCTGGGCTTCGTCCGAGATGTCCACCGTTTCCGCGTGGACGACGAGGCCCTCGGCGGCGAACTCGGCGACGACGGCGGCGGATTTTTCCGGGCTGACGTCGAAGAAGGTGACCGAGGCTCCCTCGGAGGCGAGACGGCGGACGACGGCCTTTCCGATGCCGTCGGCGCCGCCGGTGACGATGGCGGTCTGCTGGGAGAATCTGGGTTCGTTCATGCGCCGGGAGTGTGCGCGAGATTCCGGGGAATGGCAGGGGAATTTTTGGCGAAATCGAGCCTCCATACGGGCTTGGTTGCGCCATGGGGAGGAGAGTAGCGGAAGAGGCGACTCTTCCGGCGCATCGTCGAAACGCTCGCGTGATCCGCTACGCCGGGAATCGGATTTCCCACTGGAGGGGCACGGCGAGACGTCCGTCGAAGCCTTGCTTCCGAACCCTTTTTGCGCCGTTTCCCTTTTGTGCTTTTTGTGCCTTTTTGTGGCCAACCCCACATCATCGACCATGCCGACCCGCCGATCCGCCCTCGCCGCCGCTGGAGCCCTGCCGTTCGCCCTTTCGGGAATCGCCCGGGCCGATGCCTCCAAGTCCGGGAAACCCCTGCGCTACCTCCAGATCGGCACCGGACACGCCCATGCCAGCAAGCTCTCGGTCTACGCCGAAAGCGGCGAATGGGAGGTCGTCGGCCTCGTCGAGGAGGATCCCGGGCTGAGGGCCGCGGCGGAGCGGCATTCGCTCTACGGGAAATTCCCCTTCCTCTCCCTCGAGGAAGGACTGAAGACGGCCGATCTCCGCGTCGTCGGTATCGAGACGCGGGTGCGCGACCTGCTCCGCTACGCCCGCCTCGCGGTGGAGGCGGGCTGCCATGTCCATCTCGACAAGCCGGCCGGGGACTCGCTGCCGGAATACCGCGAGCTGATGAAGCGGGCCGACGAACAGGGGCTCGTCGTGCAGATGGGCTACATGTACCGCTTCAATCCGGCGGTGCAGTTGCTCCACCGGATGCTCGAGGCGGGCTGGCTGGGCGAGGTCTTCGAGACGCACGCGGTGATGTCGAAGCTCATGCCGCCGAAGGACCGGCAGCAGCTTTCTGAATTCGCGGGCGGGACGATGTTCGAGCTGGGCTGTCACATCATCGACCTGACCCTCGGCGTGCTGGGCAAGCCGGACAAGGTCGTGCCCTTTCCGCGCCGCACTGTCGAGACTCCCGACGACACGCTCGTCGACAACATGCTCGCGGTGCTGGAATACCCCAAGGCCACGGCAACGGTGCGTACCACGGGTCTGGAGGTCGATGGCTTCGTCCGGCGGCATTTCACGGTCTGCGGGACCGAAGGCACCTTCCACATCCAGCCCCTCGACCGGCCCTCGGTGACCCTGTCGCTCTCGCAGGAGCGGTCCTTCGGCGAGGGAGAGAAGGTATATCCCAAGGGAACCAGCACCATCGTCTTCGAGCCGCCCTACCAGCGCTATGTCGGCGATGCCGCCGACCTCGCCGCCATCGTGCGCGGGGAGAAGGAGAATCCGTATCCCTCGGGCTACGATCTGGCGGTGCAGGAGACGGTGCTGGCGGCGGCGCTTCCTTAAAAAAGGAGCGGGACTTTTTAAGTCCCGTCTGGGTAAAGGGGACTTGGAAAGTCCCCCTCCTTGGTGCTGGCAGCGGAAGCCTCACCTCTTCGTCTCGCGCCGGGTGGTGTCGAGGAGGAAGTGGGTCGTCTTGCCGTAGGCGCGGAGGACGAGACGGTTTCCGCGCACCCGTTGGTTCGCATACCAGCGGTAGGTGGCGCGTCCCGGTTCGGTGTAGAGGACGTCTCCATCGAGGATGTAGTCGGAATACTTGAGTAGTTGCTTTGTCAGGGTGGGAATGCGGTGACGGCGGATGGCGAAG
>CAYSZN010000632.1:0-2624 GCA_964435425.1 uncultured Akkermansia sp.
CCAATTTAGCGCCATCCCCCCATTCGTCGCTCGCTCAAGTCCGACAGGCTGCTAGGCACTGCCACGAAAAGGCACAGAAGGCACAAAGAAGAACGGAACGCCGCAAGCCCCCTCTTCCTCGTGACCCATGACCCCTACCCCCTCCTCCCCAAAAACTCCCACAACGCCGTCTGCACGTCGCGGAATCCCCGCCCTTGCGGCACGAGGTAGAGAGGCGAGAGGATGAGACGGCCCGAGCGGAAATCGCAGGGAACGGGGATGGGAGCCAGTCCCACGGCCCGCGCCTCGCCCATGGCGCGGGCCAGATGCGAAGCGGAGGTGCAGAGCCCGAGCGACTTCCATTCGGGATGTTCCGCGGCCAGCTTGGCGACGGCGACGAGCTCCTCGCGGGTGTTGCGCGGCTCGGGGATTTCGACGATGGCGTCGGCGGGCACGCCGAGCCCTTGCCAGAGTTCGGAGGTCTCGCGGGACAGGAGCCGGTCCACCCCCTCCTCGGTGATGCTGCGCCCCGTCGTCACGAGCGTGCCGGCCCATCCCTCGTGGAAGAGCATCGCCGGGCGCACGATGCGATCCCCATGCATCCCGACCGCCGGACGTCCTCCGGGAGAGATCCCCGTGCCTCCGCCGAGGACGACGAGGGCGTCGAGGCGCTCCTTTGGCTGTTCGTTAGGGTAGTAGGGGGCTTCGAGAATCCGTAGCAGGGCCGTGCCCACGTAGGGGCTGCCCGCGAGCGTGTAGAGCAGCCAGAAGCCCGCCGCCGCGAGGCGTGCTCCGCGGCCAAGACCCGGCCACGCCATTGCCGCCCCCAAGGTGAGCCAGAGCAGGCCGGCGGGCAGGATGAGATGGGCGACGACCTTCTTCGCGATCAGCGCATCGCCGCTCGACGCGACGAGAGCACCGATCAAGGATGCGACAAAGGTCGCGAGACGGAGGTAGGGGAGGAGGGATTTCATCAAAAGGACGGGAATGGGCGATGATCGCAAGAAAGCATAGGACCGGGCAGGCGACGGAAGATTCGCATCTTCCGCTACGGCTTCCTGAGGCGAAACATTGCGACTATACTTCTCTGCGTCATGTTTTCGGAAAAACCAAGGAGGGCCGACATTCCTGTCGGCCGACAAGCCCGGCGACGGCAGGACCAGCCGGCCGACAGGAATGTCGGCCCTCCTTGAGTCCGCGAATGACGTCGCCTACTTCGGATCGAAATCCGAAACCATGACGCAAAGCAGTATATCGTCTCCTTTTGTGCCTCTTTGCGGCCATTCCTACCGCGAAAACACAAACCCGCTCCCATCCACGCCCACACGGATCGTGTCCCCTTCCCTGAACTTCCCATCGAGAAGATCGAGGCTGAGGGGATCGAGGAGGCGCTGCTGGATGACACGCTTCAGCGGTCTGGCTCCGTAGGCGGGATCGTAGCCTTCGCTCGCCAGCCGCTCCAAGGCCTCGGGCGAAAGCTCGAGCTCGAGCCCCTGGGCGCGGAGGCGCTTCACGACGCGCTCGAGCTGGATCCTCACGATGGCGGAGAGATCCTCCTCGCCGAGGCGGTCGAAGATGACGGTCTCGTCGATGCGGTTGAGGAACTCGGGCCGGAAGTGCCCGCGCAGGGCGGCGAGGACGAGGGCCTCGCGCTGCTCGGGATTGCTCTCGGTCAGGATGTGCTCCGAGCCGATGTTGCTCGTCATGATGATGACGGTGTTGCGGAAGTCCACGGTGCGGCCCTGCCCGTCGGTGATGCGGCCGTCGTCGAGCACCTGCAGGAGCACGTTGAAGACGTCGGGATGGGCCTTCTCCACTTCGTCCAGAAGGATGACGGAATAGGGCTTGCGGCGCACCGCCTCGGAAAGCTGGCCGCCCTCCTCGTAGCCGACATAGCCGGGAGGCGCGCCGATGAGCCGGGAGACGGAGTGCTTCTCCATGTATTCGCTCATGTCGATGCGGACCATCGCATTCTCGTCGTCGAAGAGGAACTCGGCGAGAGCGCGCGACAGCTCCGTCTTTCCGACGCCGGTGGGGCCGAGGAAGAGGAAGGAGCCGATGGGGCGGTTCTCGTCCTGCAAGCCGGCGCGGGCGCGGCGCACGGCATTGGCCACGGCGGACACGGCCTTGCGCTGGCCGATGACGCGGGCGCCGAGGCCCTCCTCCATGCGGACGAGCTTGGAGCGCTCGCCCTCCTGCAGGCGCGAGACGGGGATGCCGGTCCACGAGCTGACGACCTCGGCGATGTCCTCCTCGGTGACCTCCTCCTTCAGCAGGCGCGAGGCGCTTTCCGAGGAATGGAGCTTCGCCTGGGCCTCCTGCAGCTCGGCCTCCTTGCCGGGGAGCAGTCCATACTGGATCTCGCTGGCGCGACCAAGGTTGCCCTCGCGCTGGCGTCGCTCGAGCTCGGTCTTGAGCTGCTCGATCTCCTCCTGCACGGCATTGGCGCGGTCGATGATCGCCTTCTCGTTCTGCCACTGGGCGCGGAGGGCGTCGGACTTCTCCTTCGTGTCGGCGATCTCCTTCTCGACCTTGGCGAGGCGCTCCTTGCTCGCCTCGTCCTTCTCCTTGGCGAGGGCCTGCCGCTCCATCTCGAGCTGCATGCCCTGGCGCTCGAGCTGGTCGATCTCGGTGGGCAGGGAGTC
>CAYSZN010000633.1:0-2616 GCA_964435425.1 uncultured Akkermansia sp.
CCGTAGACGAGGAGAAACGCCCGCCGGATCGCCGCCTCGTCGTCCGCCGTCTCCTCGAGAACCCGATTCGCCAGAGCAAGAGCGCGGGAGAGGCTCGCCCGGCTGTTGAAGAGGGAGAACACCTGCGGCGTCACCGTGCTCTCCTCGCGCCGCTCGCAGGAGAAGTCGGGAGCGGGAGCATTGAAGACCTCCAGCATGGGATCGGCCAGTCCCCGCAGCTTCAAGGCATAGAGGGAGCGCCGATGCCGCTGCTCCGGCTGCGGATTCGGCACCCAGGCCGCCGCGAAGGTGCCCATCACCTGCCTCGGCTGCATCGCCGCCTCCAGATGGATCTCGGGGCGGTTCGGAATGCCGCCGAGCGTCCGGTTCAACTCACCCGTCGCCGCCAGCATGGCATCGCGCAGCTCCTCCGCGCTCAAACGCCTCGGCCTGAACAGCGCATACGCCTTCTCCAGTTCCTCCCTCTCCAACTTGAAACCTGAAACTTCAAACGTTGAACTCCTCCGATACGCGGCGCTCGTCATGATCGTGCGGTGCAATTCCTTGAAGCTCCACCCCTTTTCCACGAATGCCGCCGCGAGCCAGTCGAGCAGCTCGGGATGGGTCGGCGGCTTGCCGGTGCTGCCGAAGTTGTTTGGATTGCCCGCGAGCGGCTCGCCGAAATGCCACATCCAGACGCGGTTGACGATGGCCCGGGCCGTCAGCGGATTGTCCGGATGCGCGACCCATTCGGCGAACGCGACCCGGCGTCCGGCAGGGTCGCCGGGGATGCGCGCCTCCAGCCCCGGGATCGCGGAGAGCGCCGAGAGCACTCCCGGCTGGACCGGTTCGCCCTCGGAGAAGGGATCTCCGCCAGTGAGGATGCAGGTCCGCTCCAGCTCGCCGACGGCCAAGGGGTCCTTCGGCATCCGCACCGGGGCGCTGACCGATTTCACATCCGGCGTCGCTCCGGGGTAGACGGCGAGAGCGTAGGGTGCGTAGCGGTCGAACTCCCAGCGCAGACGCTCCAGCCCCTTCCGCGCGACGCGCTCCATTCCGAACTGCTCCGGGGTGAAGCCGACCAGCTTCGGAGGAAACTCGCCCTCCGGCACACCTTCCTTCGCCAGCGCGTTGCGGGCGGAGGTGAAGACATCGGGAAAATCGCGCCAGGTCGAGGGCTCCCGCTCCCTCGCCGCCTCCACCGCCGCGTTCCATTTCGCGGGATCCTTGCCATTTTCCCGGAACCAACCCTGTGCGTTCCTCAACAAGACCCTGTCGAGTCCGGCCAGAGTTTCCCGGTATTCGCCGCGTCTCCGTTCGAGGTAGGCCTGCTCCTCGAAGCCTCCGACGTTCTCCGATGGCAGAAAGGCCGCCCCGCGCTCGGCGAGCTGCGTCGTCGCGAAGACCGCCTGGATCGCGTAGTAGTCCCGCGTCGGCACGGGATCGAACTTGTGGTCGTGGCATCGGGCGCATTGCAGGGAATGCGCGAGAAAGGTCTCGCCGACGCTGTTCGTCACATCGTCCAGAAAACGCTGCCGCGCCACCTTCGGGACCTCCATGCTCGTCAGTTCCCAGGGCCCCATGCGGAGGAAGCCCGTCGCGATGAGACGTTCGGGATCCTCCGGGCCGATTTCATCCCCGGCAATCTGTTCCTTGACGAACTGGTCGTAGGGCTTGTCCCCGTTGAAGGCGCGCACGACGTAGTCGCGGTAGCGCCAGGCATTGCCGCGCTCGTAGTCGTTGGCGAAGCCTCCGCTGTCGGCATAGCGCACCACGTCGAGCCAATGCTGGGCCATGCGCTCGCCGTAGTGCGGCGACTCGAGGAGGCGGTCGATCAGGCGCCGGACGGCGTCGTCGGGATTCCCGGCGAATTCAGCTTCAAAGGCCTCGGCCTCCTCCGGCGACGGAGGCAGCCCGGTGAGGTCGAAGGTGGCACGGCGGAGGAACGTCCGGGCATCGGCGGGCGGCGCCGGCGTCACGCCCTCGGGCATCCGCATCGCGATCAGCGCGTCGATCGCCTCCTCGTCGTTCGGACTCCGGATTTCGGGTTTCTCCACCCGCCGGTATCCCCACAGGCCCTCGCGCGGGTAGCGGCGGTTCGTCCACTCCGGCGAGAGACCGCCCGAGGTGCTCACGACGATGCCGTCCTCGGCATCCCAGGCGGCCGAGTTTGCTTCCGCGATGGCCCTGGCCTCCGCCTCATCCGGCCACGGAGCGCCTGCGGCGATCCAGTCCTTGATCCAGGCGAGCTGCTCCGGGCCCAGCCGGTCCGCCTCCTTTGGCGGCATCGCCTCCCAGTCCCCGTGCCCGCGCGTCGCGGAGAGATAGAGCGGACTCCGCTCCGGCTCCCCCGCGACGAGCCCCGGCGATCCGCTGTCCCCGCCCGCCAGGACGCCTTCCAGCGAGCGCAGATCGAGACCGCCCTTGATCTTGGCCTCCTCCGCTCCATGACAGGCGAGGCACTTCTCGTGGAGGAGCGGGGCGACCCTCCGCACGAAGAGCCGTTCCGCAGGCATGTCCTCGGCGCGGGGCACGGCGACCGCGAGGAGGATGGCGGTCATGAGGGGTCCGGGATGCTTCATATGCTTTCACATGATCCCGGAAATGGCGTGGCGAGTGCCAGACTTTTCTCCGCGA
>CAYSZN010000634.1:0-2611 GCA_964435425.1 uncultured Akkermansia sp.
CGCTGGCGCGTTTTTCCACGTTCCCCCGGGAATGGCCCCCTGGGCGGCAGCCGGGTAGGGCGAACCGTCCCCGGTGAGCCGCTGCGTCGTGAGGCCGCTGGACCGACGACGGCCCGGCAGGGACGCCTCTCCCCACCTTCGTCGTATCGGACGGCTTGGCGGCGGCTCCAAGTCCAATCCGGGTTCCCTTCCGCGCCCGCCTCATTCCTGAGACACGTAGAGGGCATAGAGCTTCGTCGCACCGTCGAGGGAGACCTTCAGCGCGAGCTTGCGTCCCACAGGAACCACCCCCTCCGGAAAGACCACCTCCGCCCGCGTTCCCGACGCGGCGACCTTCCCGGCCTTGTCACCGGAATAACCCTCGACGGGACGGTCGAACTCGTCGAGCAACTCGACTTGGAGAGGTGCCCCTTCGGAGACGCCGTCGACGTTGGCGAAGATCCGGTCCCCCTCCTCCGCCTCGAAAGGCGAAGTCACGATGTGGGCGGGTGAATCCGGCACTTTCCGGGAAAGGTAGGCAAAGCCGTCGCGCCGCAGGGTCGCGAGGCCGATCTCCATGTTCTTCAGCTTGCCACCGGTGTCCCAGTGCGAATACCAGATCATCGTCTTGTCGCCTCGGTTGACGAAGGCGTGCCCCTGGAGGATCGCGATGTCGTCCCACTCGCCCGGCTCGCCGCGCGAGATGACCTTGTGGTCGGGGATGGGTTCGCGGAAGTGGATGCCGTCGTTGCTGACGACGAGGCCGAGATCGACATGGACTCCGAGCAAATGCGACGCACCCTTCGGCGGTGGCGCGGGGGCATCCTGCCACAGGCCGTTCAGCCCGACGAGGACGTTTCCGCGATTCCACAGTCCTGCCCCCATGTGGCCCTGCTGTCCTTCCACGGGGATGGCCGCCAACTGCCCCGGTCGGGCGAAGGCGAAGGCCTTGGCCCGCGACCATGTCGTGAAATCGGGGGATCGATAGCTCAGCGTGACCCGCCCGACCTCGCTGCCGTCCATGCGCCACGCCCACGGGGAGAGGAGCTGGCCCGGCGCGTAGTAGAAGTTGCCGAAGCGATACAGCCCGGAAACCTCGAAGCGCTCGTTGCCCGCGTTCATGGGCCGGTCGCCGACGACCTTCCAGCTCAGTCCGTCCGCGCTCGTCGCGGCGACGAAGGCGCCCCAGCGGCGCTCGTCGGGTCCGATGCCGCTGCGTCCGCCGCGCACGTCGGCGAACTCGGGATGGGCGATGTAGACGCATTTGAAGCGCCGCGCCGGATCGGGATCGGCCGGATCGTGGAGCACGCTGAGAAAGTCGTTCACCTTCGCGAGCGAAGGCACCTCGGACTCGATGAGGCAGATGTTGTTCTTCGTGCCGCCGTTGAACTCGACGAGGCCCAGCTCCGGCTTCGTCCAAGTCACGCCGTCCTCGCTCTCCGCGTAGCACATCGGCCGCCACCAGCCGGGGGCTTGGCCCGACTTGATCTCCGTCTCGAACATGCCGAGATACCACATGCGGAACTTCCCTTCCAGATGGATGACGGTGCCGTAGAGGATGGCGTGGCCATGGTCGGGCGATCCGGCAGGGCCTCGCCGCAGCACCGGGTTGTCCGGGTGCTTCTCGGCCGGCACCGGCGTGACCGCGACATTGTCCCGCCAAGGGATGGCGTGGTCGTCGAAGGAGAAGAAGACCTGCTCGGCGGAGAACAGCGGCAGGGGGAGAACCAACAGGATCAGACGGAGCACGGGTTTCATCATAGGCAGGATCGCCAGTTCCGCGTCGGGTTTCAAGACGGGTCGTTTGGTCAGTTTACATGACCAGATTGGGGCGCAGGACCAGATCGTTCGAATGGTTGCGGTGCCTCGGGCAAGCTTGGCAAGCCGTAGCGTCCAGAAGATTCTTCCTCGCTCTCCGTTCCAGCTTGGTCGTGATCGCGAAGATGAATCCCGGCAACGAAGAGGAGACGGTGAACAGCCTCATCCCGCTTCTCATGCTATCGGGAGCCGTCCAAGCCTCTCCGACCGCGCGGGCGACCGTGAGGTGGAACCTGATACCTTTTCCATCGAAGGCATGTTTCCGAGGGACCGTCCCCTCCCGGTCCTGGTGCCGACGCCATTCCTTCCGCAGCGGCTCACCGGGACGGTTCGCCCCACCCTTGTTCTTGCGGAAACGGGCCACCCGACCGCTCACTTCTCCAAGGTCGCGCGGAACTGCTCCAGACGGGAATAGTCCAGTCCGGGAGGACGATGCTCCAGGAGCCAGTCGAAATCCTCCCTCGCTCCATCGAGATCGTCCCCCTGCACACGGAGGATGGCGCGCTGGAAGCGCTCGTACCCCGCATCGGGCTGGATCGCAAGGAGCAGCTCCAGATAGTTCCCGGCCTGCTCCGGAGTCTGGCGACGGTTGATCTCGAGATCGACGAGATTGCGCAGCATGCGCACGGCGATGTCGCGAGGCTCGGCCGGGACGAAATGGGAGTCGTCCGAGGGGGCCCCAGTGAGCGCAAAGGTCGCCCGCTCCACCTCCTCGCGGGTCAGCCCTTCGCCGCCCTCGAAGACGTCGAAGAGCACAGGCGCGCCGGCATCGCCTTTGCCCGGGCTCCACCCCACCATGAACTTTCCGGGGAGG
>CAYSZN010000635.1:0-2605 GCA_964435425.1 uncultured Akkermansia sp.
GGGCCACGGTCTTGCCCTCCAGCGTCGCCGGATCGACCTTCTTGCCGTTCGCGTCATGGAGGACCGGGGGAAGGATGGCGCTCAGGGAAGCCGGTTCCCCGGTGTGGGGAGAGCGGGCAAGGAGCAGGGAGGCGAGGGCCACGGAGGCAAGGAGGACGACAAAGGCAGGATGCGGTTTCATGAAGGCGGCAAGGCCATGGATTCGACGCGCGGGGCGGAGGTTCCTTGCACTCCATTACGGTGCAGGAGGGGGGAATCTTAGCGAAATCGTGGGGCTCTACGGCGCGTCGCTTGTCTCCGCGGGCTGTCCGGCCGCTTTGAACAGCCGCCGGACCGACTCGACGGGCACGCCGGATTTCACCACCATCTGGAGATCGCCCCGGTTCTCCCCGGTGTCGCCGTGGTGGATCGAGCTGGTCGAGGCGGCAAGGCCGACGAGTTCGCCCCGGAGGTTGAAGATACCGCAGCCGCTGGAGCCCTTGGCGAAGTCGGCACTGACCTGGAGACGGGGGGATCGCTCCGTGGCGGACAGATACTTGCGGACGAGATGGCCGCGGGTCAGGCTGTGGAAATGGCCGTCGGGATGCGACACGACGAAGAGCTCGTCTCCGTTCGCGGGGGCCTCGGAGGCAAGAGGCGCGGAAGGCAGATCCTGTGCGCCGCGGAGGCGGACGAGGGCGAGATCGTCGGTCTTCGAGGCGGCGAGCACCTCGGCGATGGCATGGACGCGACCGTCGGCGGTCATCGCGCCGAAGACGATGGCCTCGCGGAAGTCGAGGACATGGTAGTTGGTCAGGGCGAGTCCGTCGGGGGTGAGGACGACGCCTCCGGAGAGCCTCGCATGGTAGCGGTCGCATTTGCCGCAGAGGTAGAGATGGCCGAGGACGAGAGTCGCGGCGCGGGCGCGGGCGAAGGCGCTCTCCCCGGAGGCGGGGGCGCTGGTCTCGGGCAGGGCGAGGTCAGTGGTCGTGCTCTGGTGGAGCTGCTTCACCGTGGCCGATCCGGAGGGCAGGCCGCCCGCCCGGAACTGCTCTCCGAGCTGGTCCTCGAAGGCGGTCTTGATGGCATGGTCGTCGATGAATTCCTCGCCCCGCGCCGCCGTGGCGGCGGACAGGACGCAGAGGACGGCCGCGACGAGGTTCGGAATGGCGGGGCGTGCGGTCATCCGGCTTCGGTTCTTCTCCGGTAGGCGGCTTGCAGGTCGCCCAGCAGGGCGGGGATCGCGAGGGAGCGCCCGTCGATGGACGAGATGGGTTGGATCTCCCGCAGGCTGGAGGTGAGAAAGGCGGACTCGACCCTGTCGAGCCGGGCGGTCGACAGGGTTGCTTCCTCCACGGTCAGGCCGAGCTCCCGGAAGAGTTCGAGGACGAGGGCGCGGGTCACGCCGGGGAGACAGCCCGAATCGAGGGGAGGGGTGAGCCAGCGCCCATCGAGCGCCACGAAGACATTCGACCACGCGCCTTCGCAGAGCTCGCCCCAGGTGTTGGCGAAGAGCGCCTCGTCGGCGTCGGCCTCGCGGGCGAGCCGCTGGGCGAGAATCGAATCGCCGCCATGCGTGATTTTCAATCCGGCAAGGGGGCTGCGCTCGTTGCGGACGAAGGCGGGGGAGGTGATGACGCGGGCTGTTTCGGCATGGGGCGGACACGGCGTTGCCTCGACCCACCAGCACGGCGAGGCATCGGTCGGCGAGGAGAGGGTGATGCGGATCCGGCATTGGGCGGTCTCCTGAAGCTGGTTGGCGGCGAGCGCGGCGTCCATGGCCTCGCGCAAGGCCGCGTCCTCGGGGCAGGGCAGACGGAGGACGCCGGCGGCGTGGCGGAGACGGGCGAGATGGGCCTCCGCGAGAAAGGGGCGTCCACGGTAGGCGGCGAGCGTCTCGAAGGCTCCCGTTCCGTAGGCGGCGAGCCCGTCGCCTGCGGGGAGGAGGAGGGCGTCGGACGGACGGACCTCGCCGTTGTGGACAAGAAAGAGCGGAGTGATGGTGGGCATGGGGAGGCCGAAAGGCGTCTTTACAAAACTGGACGGATGCCGTTGCCTTGGCAACTTCCGAATCGGCGGTCTGCGTCCGCTGGACGATGACTGCCGCGATCCTGACGACTCTTCTCTTTGCCTGCTCCGCCGTGACCGGCCAGCGCGTCGCGGTGCGGCTCGGCGGGGCATGGGGCAATCTGGTGCGGCTGTTCCTCGCTGCCGTGGTTCTGGGTGTGCTGGTGCTCGTGCTGACGCCCGATGCCCTCCGCTGGCCTTCGTTCCGCTGGTTCTTCCTCAGCGGCCTGATCGGCTTCGGTCTCGGCGACGTGGCCCTGTTCTCCGCCTACGAGCGGATCGGATCGCGATTGACGATCCTGCTGAACCTCTGCCTCGCGCCGCTCTTCGCCATGGCCTTGGAATGGATCTGGCTGGGAAATGGCGTGGGCATCCGGGTCGTCGCGTGCTCCCTGCTGATCCTCGCGGGCGTGGCGATGGCGATCCGGCCCGGCGCGAAGTCCCGCCAGAAGATGGAGCGGCGGGGCCGCTTTGGCGTCGGGATCGCGGCGGCCGTGGTCGC
Source organism: uncultured Akkermansia sp. (assembly GCA_964435425.1). GTDB lineage: Bacteria > Verrucomicrobiota > Verrucomicrobiia > Verrucomicrobiales > DEV007 > Arctic95D-9. Next base: position 2,549 of record CAYSZN010000635.1, read on the forward strand.
CGGCTTCGGGCAGGGGACCGGAGCGGTGGTCAGCCGCAAGGCGGAGGCGGTGGCGCT
>CAYSZN010000636.1:0-2586 GCA_964435425.1 uncultured Akkermansia sp.
ACTCGAGCTGGACCTGCCCTTCGGCGAAGTCCCCGATCTGCCGCCGCGCGAACGGTCGCCCGAGGAGAACGACCGCTGGCAGATGGAGAACCAGCGCCTCCGTCTGTCACGCGGAGACCGGGACAGCGGCTTCTTCCCGTCCGACGAACCTTTCACGATGGAAGACTGGCCCTTGGATCGGGAAGGTTGAATCCCAATGGTTCATTCCAGCAAAAATGACGGGCGAGACGTGGAGAACGCGCCAACGCTGTAGCCGTGTCCATCGGCGCGGAACGAACGTCCTTTCGACGTTCAACCGAGACCAATGGCCTCGGCTCCCGCCGGGCTTGCGGAGGGGACTTGGAAAGTCCCCCTCCTTGACCGTTGCAGCGAGTGCCATCCAAGGAACGAGGCTTGCCCAAGCCTCGACGGAGCCTCCGGCAGGGCCATCTGTAGCCGCGCCCATCGGGCGTGGATCGGACGTCCTGTCGACGCGCGGCCGAGGTCAATGCCCTCGGCTACAGGACTTCGCCTCCGATGATCCTACCTATCCGCTTTGCTGGAATGGACCACTGGCAAAGGCAGGAACCAGCCCCCCACCCCTCAGCTCCCGAACGCAGGCGGCGTCCTCGGCGAATCGCGTACGCTTTCGAGCGCGGAGTGGAGACCGCCTCCGGCAGGCATCAGGATGATCTCGCCATTGCCGGCGAGGATCTCCTGCGTCTCCAGCACGCCGAAGAGCGCATCGACGACCTCCTTGTCCCGGCCGATCTCGCGCAGGGCGTCGCCGACGAGACGGGGGCGCACGGCGTTGGCCTTGGCGAACTCGATGGAGGCCTCGCGCTCGGCGCGCGACTTGATGATGTCGACCTGGTTGTCCCCGGCCTGGCGGATCGCGGAGGTGACCTGGCGGAGACGGTTCACGACCTTCTGCTCGATCTGGTGGATCATCGCGGCATCGCGGAAATGCACCTTGCGGATGTAGACGGAGCCGAGGGCATAGCCCCAGCTCTCCGACTTCGGCGACACCTCCGAGCGGACCTCGCGGCTCATGTGGTGGCGGTTCTGCATCATGCTGTCGAGAGGCATGTTGCTGAGGCTGCGCACCGTGGTGTTGGTGACGTTCGCCTGGAGGGAGCCTTCGGGATCGGTGTTCTCGAAGAGGTAGGCGACGGGATCGCTCACGCGCATCTCGTACCAGACCCCGATCCCGACGGGGGTGCCCTCCTCCGAGTTCACCGCGCGGCTGCGGAGGTAGCGCTGGTCGAGGCGCAGGTCGAGCGTGTGGACCTTTCCGAAGAAGGGCACGAGCAGAACGCTCGGCCCGATCGCGAGAGGGGTGACGTGGAGGCCGGGCTCGGAGATCACGCCGATGACCTTGCCGAAGAGGACGAAGACCTTGCAGCGGCACTCGTTCACCGTGGTGAACCAGCACAGGTATTTGAGAATCCCGAGGAAGATCGGGAGCCCGATGAGAAGGCCGAAGAAAGTGAGAAGGGCGCCGGAGAGGAAGTTCATGCGGAAAGGGAGGGATTGTCGGAGATGACGCGGCGGGCGCGGCGGAAGAGCTGGAGCTTCACGTTGCGGAGGTAGGCCTGGAGCGAGGCGGGTCCGCCGTTCTGCTTCAGGGCGAACAGCTCGCCGGCGACGCGGCGGAGAGGCTCGACCTCGGCCTGGACGCGCATGGTCTGGATCTCGACGGCGCGCTTGGACTGCTCGATCTTCTGGTCGGCCTCGGCCTGGGCAAGGCTGATGTCGGCGGAGACCTCGTTGTGCGCCGTGTTGATCGCGGCGAGGGCCGAGTCGATGTCGGAGGGCGGATCGATCCCGGTGATGAGCGAGGCGTCGAGCTCGATGCCGTAGCGCGCCGCCGAGCTGAGGCATTCGCGGTTCATCTGCTCGTTCAGCTCGTTGAGGTTCTTGCGGAGGTCGTTGATGGAGACCCCCTCGAGCTGGGGCGCATCCCCCTCGAGGATGGCATCGTCGATCTGGTCGAGGCTGACGCCGTCGTCGTGCTTCGCATGGAAGTTCGCGATGCGCTCGCGCAGGATGGAGACGAAGTAGCCCATGATGTGGGCAACGGGATGCTTCACGCCGAAGAGGTAGGCGTAGAGATTTCGCTCGGAGACCTTGAAGCGGAGCTGGCCGGTCACGCCGATGTTGAGCTGGTCCTTCGTCACCGCCTCGAGCACGGTCCAGTGCCGGTTCACCGTGGGGTCCTCGGGATCGTAGGCGATGCTGGCCGTCTCGATGGCGATGCTGACCTTGTGGACCTTCTGCCAGGGCATCTTGACATAGGGGCCGCCGGGTCCGATGACTCGCAGCTGCGGATAGGCATAACGCGACTTGTGGTCCGCGCTGAGATGCTCGGCGATGGGCAGGTCGAGGGTGGTCTTGCCCCTGATCCGCTGCGCCCGGCCCATCGTGGTGATGACGGCCCGCTCGTTCTGTTCCACGGTGAAGAAACCGGTGAGGACACACCGCACGACGAACCAGACAGCGCCGCCGAAGAGGATTCCGAGGATGAAGCTCATGTTGGAAAGAGATTGGACATAGGAGACGGAGAATCCAAGCAAAATCTGCGGCACGAAGGAGAAGTCCGAAGCT
>CAYSZN010000637.1:0-2586 GCA_964435425.1 uncultured Akkermansia sp.
GGGCTTCCTCACCGTCATCGACGAGTCCCACGTCACCATCCCGCAGATCGGGGGCATGTACGAAGGCGACCGCTCGCGCAAGCAGACCCTCGTCGACTTCGGCTTCCGCCTCCCCAGCGCCCTCGACAACCGGCCGCTGCGCTTCGCCGAGTTCATGGAGATGACGGGACAGCGGCTCTACGTCAGCGCCACGCCCGCGCGTTTCGAAATCGAGAACTCCGTCGCGGGCCAGACCGGCTACATCTCCCATCGCCGCGAGGGCGAGGGCAAAGGCACGCCCCCGCCCCTCCGTCTTCCGCGCATCTCGGGGAGCCGCCAATCTGTCTCGGACTTCCACCCGGAGAAAAAAGGCACGGACCTGATCGTGGAGCAGATCATCCGCCCCACCGGCCTGCTCGATCCCGTCATCACCCTCCGCCCCCTGAAAGGCCAGATCGACGAGACCATCGAGCTCTGCCGCCAGCGCGTCGACAAGGGCGAGCGCGTCCTCGTCACCACCCTGACAAAGCGCACCGCCGAGGATCTCACCGACTACCTGCGCAAGGTCGGCCTGCGGGTCCGCTACATCCATGCCGACGTCGACGCCATCGAGCGCGTCGAGATCCTCCGCAGCCTCCGCGCCGCCGAGTTCGACATCCTCGTCGGGATCAACCTGCTGCGCGAGGGCCTCGACCTGCCCGAGGTCAGCCTCGTCTGCATCCTCGACGCGGACAAGGAGGGCTTCCTCCGCAGCGAGACCTCGCTGATCCAGACCGTGGGCCGCGCCGCCCGCCACATCAACGGCGAGGCCGTGCTCTTCGCCGACGCCGTGACCGACTCCATCCAGAGCCTGCTCGGCATCACCGAATACCGCCGCCGCGTCCAGGGCGAGCACAACGAGGCGCACGGCATCGTGCCCCGCACCGTCTCCCGGAGCGACCAGGGCAGCCTGCGCATCTACCAGCGCGGCAAGGAGGTCGAGAGCGCCCTCGTCGCCGAATCGGGCAAGGACACCGACACCCTCGCCGTGATCCGCGAGCTGGAGGAGGAGATGCAGGAAGCCGCCACCCGCCTCGAATTCGAACGCGCCGCCCTCATCCGCGACCAGATCAACCAGCTCAAGGAACGCGCCGGACAGGAGCCGCTCGCGGTGAAGCGGAAGAAGGTGAGGTATTAGAGTGGATAGTCGGGAGTTGATGGTTGATAGGGCGGAAACGAGGGATTCCCGGCTATCATTTCCCTTCCTGGGATGAACGACGAACCGTCAGAGACAACGTGGCAGTCGGAGCCGGAAGCGGTCCGGTCTTCGGAGGAGATGCTGTCGCATCTTCTCCACGCAGGCAATCTCGACAGGCTTGAATCGGAGGCGCGACGCGTGCTTTCCCGCGATCCGGAGGATGCCGGAGCCCACTACTATCTGGCGGTTGCCCTCATCGACCTGCATCGGGTGGGCGAGGCTCGTCCTCATCTTGACTGTCTCCTGGCCGTGGAGCCCGAGTCTCTCAGGGCAAGGATTGCGGTGGTCAGCTATTTCGCGTCTTTGAAGAATTGGAAGGAGCTGGACCGGGCGGCGGCGGAGGGCATGCGTCTGTTTCCCGAGTTCGGGATCTTCAGCTACTACGCGGCCATCGCAGACCTCAGGCGGGGGCGGTTCAAGTCGGCGACCGCACACATCGACCGGGCCCGCCAGCTCGCCCCGGACGACGCCGACATCGCGAATTTGCACATCGGCATCCACGGGATCGGAGCCGACTCGGTGGAAGATTCCCTGGGGCGCATCGACGACTACCGCACTGCCTTGGCCCTCGATCCTCAGAACGCCTATCTGCACCACAGCCTGGGGATGGAGTGGCTCGATGGCCTCGACGATCCGAAGGAGGCGGAATGCCATTTTCGCGAAGCGGTGAGGCTTGATCCCGGCAACCGCCTGTTTCAGAAGGCCCTGTTCCAAGCCGTGGCGAAGCGGAGCCTCGTCTACCGGCTTTTCAGCATCCCCTCGCGCTGCTTCGCCTGGCTGGGACAGCTCGCGCAAGGCCTCGCCCTCCAGCCGTGGCGGATCCTCTTCCTGCTGATCGGGTTCAAGGTCTGGCTGGGATTCGTTGCCTGGCTGCTTCTGGTGACGCTGGTTTTCTGGCCGGGCGCGAAAGCCTACGAATGGCTGCTGGTCTCGGAACTCCGCGAAGGAGGGGCCGCGTCGGACCGCACGCTGCGCCTCTGGTATCGGATGCGGCGCTGGCCGAGAACGCTGCGTTTCGCACTCTTCCTCGCCGTGAACCTGGGGGTGTGGGGCGGGCTTTCGGCGCTGGTCGGGGTCCCGTTCGGAACGGGATGCGCCGTGGTGGGAGTGTTCGCCGCCGTCCACGGATTCTTCGTGACCGCGCTCTGGGGGATCCGCAGACTGAGCGCCAAGCAAGCCCGGAGACGGCACCTGCGGCGGACTGGGTAGCGATCGCGATCAGATGGCCAAGACGTTCTCCGCGTCGCCGAAGCGGCATCCCTCCCCGACGGAAACAGGGCGCACAGGCGGATGCGGAGCCGCTCGCGGTGAAGCGGAAGGAGGTGCGCTATTGAGCGGGATCGTGGGCGGCTGGTTCCAGAGGCACGCGT
>CAYSZN010000638.1:0-2581 GCA_964435425.1 uncultured Akkermansia sp.
CGCACCTCCCCAAACCAAGGCATTACCACAAACCAAGGCATTACCAAAAGGCATGGTCAGCCAAGGAAAAAAGCATTTCACGCGGGGAGACTTTTCCCTCATGCTGAATGCAGTCCCGGACCCGCCGGCGACCCACCCAACCCAACCCCACCCACATCCCATGAGCGCCTTCCAATACCACCGCCTCGACAAGAACGATGCCGCCGTCCTCCTCGTCGACCACCAGACCGGTCTCACGAACCTCGTCCACGACTTCTCGCCCGACGACTTCAAGAACAACGTCCTCGCCCTCGCCGATGCGGCGAAATACTTCAACCTCCCCACCATCCTCACGACCAGCTTCGAGGACGGACCGAACGGCCCCCTCGTGCCGGAGCTGAAGGAGCTTTTCCCCGACGCCCCCTACATCGCCCGCCCCGGCAACATCAACGCCTGGGACAACGAGGAGTTCGTCGCCGCGGTGAAGGCCACGGGCAAGAAGCAGCTCATCATCGCCGGCATCGTCACCGAGGTGTGCGTCGCCTTCCCCGCCCTCTCCGCCCGCGAGGAGGGCTACGAGGTCTTCATCGTCACCGACGCCTCCGGCACCTTCAACCAGACGACCCGCGAAGCGGCCTGGTCGCGCATGGAGCAGGCCGGCTGCCAGCTCATGACCTGGTTCGGCACCGCCTGCGAGCTGCACCGCGACTGGCGCAACGACATCGAAGGACTCGGCGCGCTGTTCTCGAACCATCTGCCGAACTACCGCTGCCTCATCAACAGCTACCTCTCCGCAAAGGGGACCACGAAATGATCCCATCCCCCTCCCGCCCATCCACTCCCGACTCATGAAAACCCTCCGCCACATCCACCGCAGCTCCGACATGCACTGGGTCGGAAACGGCTTCCCGGTGCGCTCCGTCTTCGACTACAACGGATTCGGACGCGAGCTCTCGCCCTTCCTCCTCCTCGACTACGCCGCGCCCCATCCCTTCCCGCCCGGAAACGAACGGCGCGGCGTCGACGCCCATCCGCACAAGGGCTTCGAGACGGTCACGGTGGCCTACCAGGGCGAGCTGGAGCACCGCGACTCCAGCGGTGGCGGCGGCAAGATCGGTGCGGGCGACGTGCAGTGGATGACGGCGGGCAGGGGCATCGTGCACCAGGAGTTCCACTCCGACGAATTCACCCGCAGCGGCGGCATCCTGCAGATGGCCCAGCTCTGGGTGAACCTGCGCGCCTCCGACAAATCGGCTCCACCCCGCTACCAGACCCTTCTCTCCAGCGACATTCCCGTCGCGTCCCTGCCCGACGAGACCGGAGAATTGCGCGTCATCGCCGGGGAGTATGCCGGAACGCGCGGTCCCGCCCTGACCTTCACCTCCATCCACCTCTGGGACGTCTCCCTGCGACCGGGCAAAACGGCCACACTTCCCCTGCCGGAAGGCTACACGACCGCCTTCCTCGTGCTCGAGGGGAGCGTTGCCGCGCCAGACGGCCGGAAAGCCGCTCCCGGCGACCTCGCCGTCTACAGCCGCGAAGGCGACGGCCTCTCCCTGACGGCAGAAGACGGTGGGGCCAAGCTCCTCCTCATGAGCGGCGAGCCCATCGACGAGCCGGTGGTCGGCTACGGCCCCTTCGTGATGAATTCCCTCGACGAGATCCAGCAGGCCTACGAGGAATTCCAGCAGGGCCGGATGGGCAAGATCGGCTCCTGAGTCGAAATCGGCGCATGGCCCGAAGACTGCCCCTTCTCGCCTTCCTACTTTCTCCTACTCTTACTCCTCCTCATACCTCATACTCATTCCGAAGGTCGGAGGACGTTCGATTTTTTTGAGTATGGGGATGAGGAGGAGTAAGAGTAGGAGAAATCCCCCCTTCGCACCACCATGCCACGGATCCCCGCCGCCTGCCTTGCCATTGCGCTCGCCTGTTCCTCCATCGTCTCGGCCCAGCCGCCCGAGCCCACCCGCGATCCCGGCTTCCGGCTCGTCGATCTCGATGTCGGGGAATCCGCCGACGTGCCCCTCCCCGACGGGACCACCGTGACGGTCTCGGTTCTTTCTCTCGACGAGACCCGCGACCGGGTCCGCGAATCGGTGCGCGAGGCCCGCGTCAAGCTCGCGGTCGATGGCGAAGAGATCGAGCTGCTGTCCTCGCACTACCACCTCCCGCAAGCCATCGGAAAGGTGCGGATCGACTGCCCGATCACGGGCGGCCACCGCGCCGGCGTCGACGGCAACCCCTGGGGTCTCGAAAAGGAGGTCCGCCTGCGCCTCTGGCCTGCGGGCGCGCCTTTGACCGAGCCCGGCACCTTCGCCTACCCGCTGCGGCAGGCCTGGTTCGCCTCGGCCACGCAGATGGCCAACGAGCCCATGGACGCCGGTACGAGGACCGGCTACATCTACCACTACGATCTGGACTTCGGCGGGGCCGAAAAGCTCACCGAGGTGATCGCCGCGACCGACGGCCTCGTCGTCTCCTCCGCCAACCAGACCCTGCCCGGCTACGAGGACAGCCCAGTTCGCCAGCGCTACGACGTGGTCTACCTGCTCGACGACCGCGGCTTCTACTACCGCTACAGCCACTTCCACCGCATCGC
>CAYSZN010000639.1:0-2573 GCA_964435425.1 uncultured Akkermansia sp.
GGTCTGGTCTACGACTCCGTCCGTCCCAAGCTGGGCGTCCAGCTCAAGATCGGCGACGAGGCCGTCCTGAAGAGCTATGCCCCGCGCACCAATCCCATCGGAGAGAACGAGCCGCTTGCGCTCGGGGCGGTCTACCTTCCGAAGACCGGCGACTATCCCGTCACCCTCCTGACCGGTGACCAGTCGAATGTGCCCGCCTTCCAGGTGAAGGGCATCCATTTCCGCCCCGCCCCCGAGTCGGAGCCGCACGGCCAGTCCATCGACGGCACCATCGAGCTGCTGGCGAAGTCGGCCACGACCTATGCCGAGGCTCTGCGCTACGAGCCGCAGCCCGGAAAGGACTGCCTCGGCTACTGGAGCCAGCAGGAGGACTGGGCCGAGTGGGTCTTCGACGTGAGCGCTCCCGGCACCTTCGACGTGGTGCTTCACTACGGCTGCGGGAGCGTCGGTGGCCGTGCCGCGCTGCTCCTGAACGAGCACACCTTCGAGTTCTCCGTCGAGGACACCGGTGGATTCCAGAGCTGGCGTGAACTGAAGCTCGGCACTGTCGAGCTGAAGGCCAAGGGCGAAAGCAAGCTCGCCATCGTACCGCTGGAGCTGAAGGGCCCGGCCCTCATGGATGTGCAGAAAGTCGTCCTGACCCCCGCCGTCCGCTGAGGGAGGAGAGCGGAAAGACCGTGGAATATGGTTCCGCAAATTCCCGGAGCTCGGAAGAGGATTCCTGCCATGTCAGGGGTCGAGCCATGGGCATCTTGCAGGAACTCGAAGCGGCAGCCCATCGTTTGACCGCGCGGGATTGGCCGGGATGGGGTGATTCGTAAGGGAGGAGCGTCAAAAGAAGACGGTGGCTTGACCGGATTCGGAAGTCCTCCACAAGCGAGCTTTATTTCGATGGAGGCGTGAGATCTTCAGGTAGCGATCCTCGCCCCCGCCGCCCTCATCTCCTCCAAAGCCCGCTTGGAATCGCCTGCCGCCAGATTCACGCCATGGCAGGCTCTGGCGAGCACCTCGACCTCGAAACCTTCTGCCAGCGCGTCCAGCACGGTGAACTTCACGCAGTAGTCCGTCGCCACGCCGACCACGCTCAACTGCTTCGCCCCGCGCGCCTTCAACCACTCGCCCAGGCCGGTCGAGCTGCGGTGGCCGTTGTCGTGGAAGCCGCTGTAGCTGTCGATGCGTGGGTTCGAGCCCTTCGGGAACACCTTCGCGATCCGCCGCGTGTCCAATCCCGGCGCGAAGAGCGCCCCGCCCGTGTTCTGCACGCAATGCACCGGCCAAAGCGTCTGCGGCAGTCCGTCCAGATCGATTTGCTCGAAGACCGCCCGCCCCGGATGGTTCGCCGCGAAGCTGCCGTGGTCCGGCGGATGCCAGTCCTGTGTTGCGACGATTAGGTCGAAGTCGGGCATGAGGGCGTTCACGATGGGAACGACCTCGTCCCCGCCCGGCACAGCCAGCGCACCGCCGGGCAGGAAGTCGTTCTGGAGGTCGATGAGGAGGAGGGTTTTCATTCTCGGATTTTCTTCATTCGTGGCCATTCGCGTTTCATTTGCGGTGATTCGCGTTCCCATTTCTATTTGACGCGAATGGTCGCGAATATCCGCAAATTTTCGCGAATCAATGCGCCTTCGCCCGCCGGATCATCTCCGCCTTCCGCTCGTGCAGACCACGCTCCACCCCGGCAGGATACTCGTGCGGATGATGGAGACGTTTCACCGATGCGTTCAACTTCGCAAGCTGCTCGCGACCGCGCTGCTGGATTTGGGGCAGAGTCGGCAGCTCCGCCACCAACTCGCCGCCGCGATAAACGGGTTGGAGCAGATCTTCCCAGTCCGCGTCTTCGGGCATTGTCTTCGTCCGCGTCACGTCCGCCGGATGCATGATCGTCACGGGATGGGCGAGGCCGCTTTCCTCGTCGAAGATCGCGTCGCCGCGAAATTCGCCGTCCAAGGTGAAGCGCCGCACCTGCTGGATGCCCGGATTGCTCGTCTTCACGGCCTGTTCGCTGAGCTTGATCTTCGGCTCCCACGCGCCTGCCTCGTTGCGGATCGCGCCGAGCTTGTAGACGCCGCCCAGCGCGGCTTGCTCGCCGCCGGTGACGAGGCGCGTGCCCACGCCCCACACGCCGATCTTCGCGCCTTGATGCTTCAGGCTTTCGATGAGGTGCTCGTCGAGGTCGTTGCTCGCCACGATGAAGGCCTCGGGAAATCCGCCTTCGTCGAGGATGCGCCGCGCTTCGATGCTGAGCCACGCGAGATCCCCTGAATCGAGGCGAATGCCGGACAGCTCGTGCCCGCGCTCGCGCAGTCGCCAGCCCACCTCCACGGCGTGCCGGACGCCTTCCAGCGTGTCGTAGGTGTCGACGAGGAAGACGCAGTTGTTCGGCAGGGCCTCCGCGTAGGCCGCGAAGGCCTCCGGCTCGCTGTCGAAGGACATCACCCACGAATGCGCGTGCGTGCCGCGCACGGGGATGCCGTGCCGCAGGCCCGCGAGCACATTCGAGGTCGCCGCGCAGCCGCCGACGAAGGCCGCGCGGCTCGCCATCAGCGCGCCGTCCGGTCCCTGCGCCCGCCGCA
>CAYSZN010000640.1:0-2573 GCA_964435425.1 uncultured Akkermansia sp.
GCCAGCGCAGCGCCAACCGCGGCGAATGCGCCCAGGCCTGCCGCATGCCCTACGATCTCGTCGTCGATGGCGAGACACGCGAGATGGGCGACCGGCGCTATCTCCTCTCGCCGCAGGATCTCGCGGGCATCGACGAGATCCCCGAACTGATCCGGATCGGCGTCGTCAGCTTCAAGATCGAGGGGCGGCTGAAGACCCCGGAATACGTTGCCGCGGTGACGCGGGCCTACCGCCGGGCCATCGACGCGGCCGAGGCGGGCACCCCGAGGAAAAGCTCGAGCGAGGACCGCTACGAGCTGGAGATGGCCTTTTCCCGCGGTCTTTCCACCGGCTGGCTGAACGGAATCGACAACCGGCACCTCGTCCACGCCCGCTACGGGAAGAAGCGCGGAGCCCTCGTCGGGCGCATCGAGCGGGTCGGTCCCGACTGGGTCGAGGTGGGCGGAGGCGTGGCGGTGAAGAACGGCGACGGCATCGTCTTCGACACCGGCGGCAACACCGAGCGCGAGCAGGGGGGCCGCGTCTACGAGGTTTCGGGCCGGCGGATCCGGCTCGCCCGCGGCAAGGTCGACTTTGCGAAGCTCAAGCCCGGACACCGCGTCTGGAAGACGGACGATCCGGCGCTGAACGCGGCCTTGCGGAGCAGCTACCAGCGCGAGCAGCTCCCGGCGCGGAAGACGCGGGTGCATTGGGCCGTGCGCGGTGCCGTGGGCGAGGCGCTCGTGCTCTCCGATGCGGCGCACGGAGTGGAGGTCGCCTCGTCCCTGCCCCTCGCGGCGGCGACGAACCGCCCCCTCACCGAGGCATCGCTGCGTGACCAGTTCGGCCGCCTCGGCGGCACGGTCTACGAGCTCGCCGCACTCGAGGTGAATCTGTCAGGCGAAGCGATCCTGCCGGTGAGCGAGCTGAACCGGATGCGCCGCGCCCTCGTCGAGCAGATCGAGGAGAAACGTCTCGGGAGCTTTGCCCGGCGTCGCGTCACCGGTACGACCGTGGCCGACATGCTCCCCGTGCGCGGCGAGACCACCGCCGGCGATCCCGAGCTGCGCGTCCTCTGCCGCACCCAGGAGCAGGTCGAGGCCGCGATCGCCTGCGGCGTGTCCACGGTCTACGCCGACTTCGAGGAGGTGCGCCGCTACCGGGATCTCGTCGCGGACGTGCGCGGGGCCTCGCCCGGGACGCGGCTCTTTCTCGCCACGCCGCGCATTCAGAAGGCGGGCGAGGCCGGGCTCTTCCGCCTCGTCGAGCGGGCCGCTCCCGATGGCATTCTCGTCCGCAATCTCGGGGGGATCGGGCATTTCGGACCGCGCGGCGATTTCGCCAAGGTCGGCGACTTCTCCCTGAACGTGGCCAATCCCATCAGCGCGAAGATGCTGATGGGCTGCGGGTTCGAGAACCTGACCATCTCCTACGATCTCAACATCGCCCAGGTCCTCGACCTCCTCGCGGGCGCGCCGCCGGACTGGTTCGAGCTGACCTTGCACCAGCACATGCCCATGTTTCACATGGAGCACTGCGTCTTCTGCTCCTTCCTGTCCGAGGGCAAGGACTACACCGACTGCGGCCGGCCCTGCGATCGGCATGTCGTCCATCTCCGCGACCGCGTCGGGCAGCTCCACCGCCTCGCCGCCGATGTGGGTTGCCGGAACACGCTCTTCAACGGCCGCGCCCAGAGCGGGGCGAGGTTCTTCCGCGAGCTCCGCGACGCGGGGCTGCGCCGCTTCCGGGTCGAGCTGCTCGACGAGTCCGGGACCGAGGCCGCGGAGACGATCCGCACCTACCAGCGCCTGCTGCGCGGAGAGGACGAGGGCGGCGCGATCTTCTCGAGGCTCAAGGCCGAGGCCCGGCTCGGCGTGGTCGAGGGCACGCTGGCGTAGTGTCGGTCTCCTGCCGATGCCCGGAGGTTTGACTTGAACAAAGCCGCCCCGGCATGTTCCTTGACCGCCCCTTTTCCTTGACCATGAAATCACCCGCCGAACAGCTCCAGATCCTCGTCCGAGGCACCGCCCGCGTCCTTGGCGAAGCCGAACTGCTGAAGAAGCTCGAACGCGGCGTGCCGCTGCGGGCCAAGCTCGGGGTCGATCCAACCTCCCCAGACCTCCACCTCGGCCACAGCGTGGTGCTGGAGAAGCTGCGCCAGTTCCAGGAGCTGGGGCATCAGGCCGTGCTCATCATCGGCGACTTCACCGCCCAGATCGGCGACCCCACGGGACGCTCGAAGACGCGCCCGCCGCTCTCCCGCGACGAGATCCTCGCCAACGCGAAGACCTACACCGAGCAGGCCTTCCGCATCCTCGACCGGGAGCGGACCGAGGTCGTCTTCAACGGCGAGTGGTTCAACAAGATGACCTTCTCCGAGGTGATCCAGCTCAACGCCCGCGTCACCATGCAGCAGATGCTCCAGCGCGAGGACTTCAAGAACCGCATCGCGAACGACCAGGAGGTGCGTCTCCACGAGATCCAGTATCCCATCGTGCAGGGCTGGGACTCCGTGGTGGTGCGCGCCGATGTCGAGCTCGGCGGGACCGACCAGCTTTTCAACATCCTCGTCGGTCGCGACCTCCAGAAGACCG
>CAYSZN010000641.1:0-2573 GCA_964435425.1 uncultured Akkermansia sp.
CTGCGCCCCTTCCGCAGCGTCGAGGACGTCGCCGCGAACGTGGTGCGGGCGCAGTACACCGCCGGCACGGTGAACGGCGCCGAGGTGCCCGGCTACCGCCGCGAGGACCGCGTCAACCCCGGCTCGATGACGGAGAGCTACGTCGCCCTCAAGATCATGATCGACAACTGGCGCTGGGAGGGCGTGCCCTTCTACGTGCGCATGGGCAAGCGGCTCCCCCGCAAGGGCACGGAGATCTCGATCCACTTCAAGCGGGCGCCGCAGGTGCTCTTCAACGCCGCCGCGGGGGCCGAGGCCATGCCGGGCAACGTCCTCGTCATCCGCATCCAGCCGAACGAGGGCATCTCGCTGGGGATGCGCTCGAAGCGCCCCGGACCCGCCGCGACCCTTCAGGCGGTGAAGATGGACTTCCTCTACCAGACCAGCTTTGGAAAGAGCAGCCCCGAGGCCTACGAGCGCCTTCTCCTCGACGCCATGGCCGGCGACGCCACGCTCTTCGCGCGGAAGGACGAGGTCGAGACCGCTTGGAGCTACGTCGACCAGATCGAGGACGCCTGGCACAAGTCGCCGACCCCGCCGAAGATGGCCGAATATCCCGCCGGCTCCTGGGGCCCGAAGGAGGCCGACGAGCTGCTCCAGCAAAGCGGGCACGAGTGGCGGAGGCTTTGATGCGGCCGAAGGCCGCAGACCACAGTGAAAGGTAAAAGGTGAAAAGTAAAAAGTAGGCTTCTGCGTTGGAGGGGCATTGTCGTCTCCATTGGTTTTTTCCACCTTTCCGGAATGTTCCTACCACTAATTTTCCTACCCCACATTGGCAGATGGGTGGCTCCGGGGAAGGGGTAGGAAGATTAGTGGTAGGAAAATGGTCGGACCGGCCCAATCGAAGCCATTGCTGCTGTGCCGTGGGGCGGAATCCTTTCCGCCCTTCGCCGGGCGTGGAGAAGGCGGAAAGGGATTCCGCCCCACGGAAGGTAGCGGAAGAGGCGACTCTTCCGCCCGGGTATCGACAGGAGGGGGACTTTTCAAGTCCCCATGGGCGGAGGTTTGGGGCACCGGGCTAGCGGCGAGGACTTGAAAAGTCCCCCTCCTATGCCGGGAAGTGGCTTCGGACTTCCTCAGGGAAACGCCATCCGCATCGCCTCGTTGAGGCTCTCCCCGTCGATCCAGATCTCGGCGAGATAGCGGGGCGGCTTCGCGTCGCGGTCCTTGACCGTGCGCACGACGAAGTCGGTGCCGTCCTTGACGAGCTCGCGGAGCTTGGCGATGCGGGCGCTGTCCTTCGATCTGGCCGCTTCGTCCTGCTCCGCCCCGCCCGCGTCGAGGAGGGGAAGCTCCTGATTGTGGACCCAGACGCCGAAGCCGAGGTCCAGATCCATCGCCAGGGTGTTGCCATCGACGATGCGGACGAACTTCGCCCAGAAGACGTAGTTCGGTTCGGGCGCGTCCTCGGCGCGGAGGGCGGGAGCGAGGAGAAACAGAACGACGCAGAGAAGAAGAGGTCTCATGGCTGGATGCGTCCATTGTGCCCGCTTGCCTTTCCGATGGCAATGTCCGAATCGGAACTTTCCCGACACACGCCCCGGCGGCATAGTGGCCCATGCCCGCAGAACTCGAACTCGTCGATGCCCCCGCCGCCCCGCAGGCGATCGGTCCCTACTCCCACGCCGTCCGCGTGGGAAACCTGCTCCTTTGCTCCGGCCAGATTCCCCTCGATCCCGGGACCATGCGGCTGGTCGAGGGCGGGATCGAGGCGCAGACGAAACAGGTGCTCGCCAACGTCGCCGCCGTGCTCGCCTCGCAGGGAGCGACCTTCGCGAACGTGGCGAAGACGACGGTCTTCCTCTCCGACATGGCGGATTTCCCCGTGGTGAACCGCCTCTACGCCGAGGCCATGGACGGACATGCGCCGGCCCGCTCGACCGTGCAGGTGGCCGGGCTGCCCCTGGGGGCGCTCATCGAGATCGAGGTCGTCGCCGTGCTCGGCTGAGTCCTGCCCGCATCGCAATTCCCGCTGTCCCCTCCGTTCGGGACATGCCACAATAGCGCCGACATGCACATCCAGGACATCTTCGCGAAGGGAGGACCGACCTTCTCCTTCGAGTTCTTTCCGCCGAAAACCGCCGAGGCCGCGGAGTCTCTCTACGGAACCATCAGCGAGCTGGAGGCCTACGACCCCTCCTTCGTCAGCGTCACCTACGGCGCGGGCGGCTCGACCCGCGAACTGACCAACGATCTCGTCGTCCGGATCAAGGGCAGGACCACGCTCGATCCCATTCCGCATCTCACCTGCGTCTGCCATCAGGAGCCGGACATCCGCTCCATCCTCGAACGCTACGCGGAGGAGGGCGTCGGCAACATCCTCGCCCTCGGCGGCGATCCGCCGCGCGACCTCGAGGGCTACTCCAAGGCGAACGACGCCTTCCAGCACGCCGCCGACCTCGTGCGCTACATCCGCCGCTTTTCCGAGAGCGGGGCGCATCCCGACCGGCGGGGCTTCGGCATCGGTGTGGCCGGGTTCCCGGAGGGACATCCCGCGACGCCGAACCGCCTCAAGGAAATGGACTATCTCAAGG
>CAYSZN010000642.1:0-2570 GCA_964435425.1 uncultured Akkermansia sp.
GAGCAGCCTCGACGAGATGCCGCAGTTCTGGAACGTGCTCGCCGGCCAGATGAGCGTGGTCGGTCCCCGGCCGCATTTCGTCGACCACGACGCCGAGTTCGCGGACCTCGTCGAGGACTACTCCGTGCGCCACTTCGCCAAGCCCGGCATTACCGGCCTCGCCCAGGTGAAGGGCTGCCGCGGCGAGACCGACACGCCCATGAAGGTGCGGCACCGCGTCCGGCTCGACCATTTCTACCTCAGGCACTGGTCGCCGATGCTGGATGTCTGCATCCTCTGCGACACCGTCGTCCAGGTGGTCCTCCCTCCGCGCTCCGCCCGCTGAACCATGAATCCCGACCCCGACCACACATCCGCCGGACCGGACGGGCTCGTCCTCGTCCACGACTACCTCATCCAGATGGGCGGGGCCGAAAAGGTCGTGGAGGTCATGGCCGAGGCCTGGCCCGGGGCGCCCATCGTCACCAGCGCGACGCTGGGGCCGACCCTCTTTCCCGTCTTCCGCTCCCCCCGCGTCCGCAACTCATGGATGCAGCGGCTGCCGGGGATGCTGAGGCACCACAAGAAGCTCTTCTTCCTCTATCCCTTCGCCTTCCGCTCCCTGCGCCTGCCCGCGGCGAAGCTCGCCTGGATCAGCAGCAGCGGCTTCTCGAAATGGATTCCGAAGCCGCGCGGCATGAGGTTCGTCTGCTACTGCCACACCCCGCCGCGCTATTTCTGGAATCCTGGTGAATACCTCGAGAACGAGATCGCGAATCCGCTGCTCCGCCGCCTCGTCGCGGCGCTGATGCCGCTCTTCCGCTGGAGCGACCTGCGCCAGAGCCGCAAGATCGACCTCTTCCTCGCGAACTCGCAGAACGTGCGTCGCCGCATCCGCGAATGCTACGGGCGGAACAGCGTCGTCGTCTATCCGCCCGTCGACGTCGAGCGCTTCCAGATCGGAGAGCGCAGCGACGACTTCCACCTCATCGTCTCGCGCCTCGTCGCCTACAAGCGCATCGACCTCGCGGTGCAGGCCTTCTCCCGCATGGGCAAGCGGCTCGTAATTATCGGCGACGGCCCCGACCGGGCCCGTCTCGAGGCCATGGCCGGGCCGAGCGTCGAATTCCTCGGCCGCGCTCCCGACGAGACCGTCGTCGAGAGGATGTCCACCTGCCGTGCCTACATCTTCCCCGGCAGCGAGGACTTCGGCATCGTCCCCGTCGAGGCCCAGGCCTGCGGCAAGCCCGTCGTCGCCTATCGGGATGGCGGAGCCCTCGAGACCGTCGTGGAGGGGCAGACGGGCGTGTTTTTCGACCGTCCCGATCCCGAATCCCTCGCCGCCGCCGTGCGCGAGGTGGAGGCCCGCGAATGGGACCCGCTCCGCATCCGCCGCCATGCCGAGCGCTTCTCCACCGCCCGTTTCCTTGAGGAGACCCGCGACCTTCTCGCCCGCGCCGCGGACAGCGCGCCCGTCTCCGTACTGGAGGAGCGCTATGCCCGCGAGCCGCACGGGGAGTCCTGCCGACTCGAACCGGCCTCCTTGCCAAGAGGATGAAGGTCCTCACCCTCGCCGTCGGCCTGGTCCTTGCCGGATTCTCCGCGGTCATGGCGGGAGGGGACATCCACGTCTCCGCCTACTACTATCCCTGGTATGGCGACGATGGCCGCCATTGGAACGAAGGGTATTGGGGCCGGGGAGGGGAGGAGGCTCCGGCTCTCGACGAATATTCCTCCCGTCGCGCCGAGACGGTGCGCCGCCATCTCGGATGGTCGCGCGAGTTCGGCATCGGCACCTGGATCTGCTCCTGGTGGGGGCCGGATTCCTGGGAGGACGGGACCCTGCGCCGGCATGTCCTGCCCGAGCTGGAGACCGAGGGGCAAACCCGCTTCTGCCTCCTCTACGAGGCGCAGGGGCTCCTCGGGCTCGATCCGGAGAAGGGCATCGTCTTCGACGCCGCGAAGAGCGAGGCCTTCGTCTCGCACTTCCGCGTTCTCGCCGACCACTACTTTTCCCATCCGTCCTACCTGCGCATCGATGGGCGTCCCGTGATCTACCTCTACCTTAGCCGCACCTTCTCCGGCGACTACGAGCGCGCCTTGCTGCGTGCCCGCGCCGTCGCGCAGGCGCGGGGGCACGAGGTCTATCTCGTCGGCGACGAGGTCTATTGGGGCGAACCCGACCCGCAGCGGCTCTCCCTCTACGACGCGGTCACCGCCTACAACATGCACGGCCCCTTGCCCTACGCCGGCTCGGACGACTGGAGCGGTTTTGTCAGGGACTGCGGCGAGGTCTACGCGAACTACCGGCAGGCTGCCGCCGCGGTGGGGACGGGCTTCATTCCCGGCGTGCTGCCCGGATTCGACACCAGCGGACGGCACTATTCGATTCCCCGGGAGATCCGTCCGGGAGCGGGGCCGGACTCCGTTCTCGAAGCCTTTCTGGAGATGGCGAAGGAACAGATCGATCCCGCTCTGAAGCGTGTCGACGTGACCTCCTTCAACGAATGGCACGAAGGAACCCAGCTTGAGCCCTCCCGGCGCGGCGGCAACGGAGGAGATGCCCTGCGCCGTTGGCTCTCGAACGCGGG
>CAYSZN010000643.1:0-2568 GCA_964435425.1 uncultured Akkermansia sp.
GGGAATGCGCGCGCGACGGTCTGGCGGGCGAGGCCTTCGACACCGCCTTGGCGGAGAAGGGAGCGATGCTCTGCGCGACGCGGCCCACCGCCGTCAATCTCGCCTGGGCGGTGGAGCGCCAGCTCGCCGCAGTGGCGGCCACCACCTCCGCTGCCGACAAGACTGCCATCGCTCGCACGACGGCTCTCGCCATTGCGGACGAGGACGCAGATTTCTGCCGCCGCATCGGCGAGCATGGCCTGCCGATCCTCCGGGAGATCCATGAATCGAAGGGCGGAAACCGTCCCGTCAATATCCTGACCCACTGCAATGCGGGCTGGCTCGCCTTTGTCGACCATGGCTCGGCCACGGCTCCGATCTACGCCGCCCATGCGGCGGGCATTCCCGTCCATGTCTGGGTGGACGAAACCCGCCCGCGCAACCAGGGCGCAAGGCTCACCGCGTGGGAGCTGGGCCAGCAGGGCGTGCCGCACACCCTGATCGCCGACAACACGGGAGGCCACCTGATGCAGCACGGCTTCGTCGATCTTGTCATCACCGGGACGGACCGCACCACCTACACCGGCGATGTCGCCAACAAGATCGGCACCTACCTGAAGGCCCTCGCGGCGCATGACAACGGCCTTCCCTTCCATGTCGCCCTGCCTTCGTCGAGCTTCGACTGGGAGACGGCCGACGGGATCCGCGGCATTCCCATCGAGGAGCGGGGCGGGGACGAGGTCGCCCGGCTCGGCGGCTGGTGCGAGGAGTCCGGGAGGGAGATCGAGGTGAATCTGGTTGCGAAAGGCACCCCGGTGGCGAACTATGCCTTCGACGTGACGCCGTCCCGGCTCGTCACCGGGCTCATCACCGAACGCGGAGTCTGCCCGGCGACCGCCTCCGGCATCCGCGCCCTCTTTCCCGAGAAAGTTCCGGCGGCGCGAGGCGTCTGAATGTGTTTTCCCGAGGTTCCGACTTCTCCCATGCCCGTCAAGATCGACCCCAAGCTGCACCAGGAGCGCAAGCCCTCCTGGATCCGCGTGCGGCTGCCGAACAATCCCGTCTTCTGGGACACCAAGGGCCTCATCGAGGACCTCAAGCTCGTCACCGTGTGCGAGGAGGCGCAGTGCCCGAACCGCTGGGAATGCTGGGGACAGGGGACCGCGACCTTCATGATCGCGGGCGACCGCTGCACCCGGGCCTGCGGCTTCTGCGCGGTGGACACGAGACGGCCCCTGCCTCTGGAGGCGGACGAGCCCGACCGCGTCGCCGCCGCCGTGGCCCGTATGAAGCTGAACCACGTCGTCATCACCGCCGTGGCCCGCGACGACCTGCCCGACGGCGGAGCCTGCCATTTCGCCAACGTGATCTACAAGGTCCGCGAGCTGAACCCGCAGACGGTGATTGAGGTGCTCGTTCCCGACTTCGTCGGCCGCGACGACTCCCTCTGGATCGTGATCGAGGCGGCCCCGGCGATCTTCAACCACAACCTCGAGACGGTCGAGCGGCTCACTCCGCTGGTCCGGTCGAAGGCGGAATACTGGCGCTCCCTCAAGGTCCTGCTCACCGCCCGCGAGATGGCGGAGAAGATGGGGCGCCGCTGCGCCACGAAGAGCGGGATCATGCTCGGTCTCGGCGAGCGCGAGGACGAGATCCTGAAGTCGATGGACGACCTCCGCGCCCACCGCGTCACCGTGCTGACGCTGGGCCAGTATCTGCGGCCCTCGCCGAAGCACCTCCCGGTGGTCGACTACATCGAGCCCTCCGTCTTCGACCGCTACCGCGAGATCGCGCTGGAAAGGGGCTTCCGCCACGTCGCCTCGGGACCGCTCGTGCGTAGCTCCTACCACGCCGCCGATTTCAAGCCGGAGCTGGATCCGCTGGCGTAGTGGCGTCGGGATCCCCGCCTCAGCGGCGCTTCGAGACGACGCAGTTCACCCGGTCGGCGGAACCGTCGGTGCTCGATGTCGCGAGAATCTTCGCTTTCAGGTTGCCCTTGCGGTTCCGGAACTTGCGGATTCCCGTCGCACGGATCTGGAGGGCCGTCGAGGCACCAGCGGCGACGTTGGCCACGGTGAGGCGGTTGCCCGTGATGGCGGCGGTGACGTTGCCTCCGGGTGTCTGGAAGTAGGTCGCCTTGACCAGGCGGTTCCCTTTCGACGCGGAGAGAATCTGGCCGTCGGGGACGTCCCCGTCGTTCTCGATGCGGATGAATCCACGGGCGGTCCTGGCGCCCCGGACGATGATCTTCGTATTCTGTCCAGCTCCATTCAGGTTGTAGCGGTCGTTTCCAAGCAGCTTGTCGGAGCTGGCCCCGATCTGTGCATCCGGCTGGAAGCGGTCCGTGTCGAAGCGGAGCACCCGGGCCAGGGCGGAATCCGCCACCCATAGCCTGCGGTTCCCGTCGGTCCAGAGTCCTTGGAGGTTGACGAAGGACCGGTCGGTCCCGAGGGCGGCGGTCGATTCCAGGCCCGCCTTCCCCAGCACGCCATTGGCCGCGCCTCCATCGCCCTTGCTGGTGACGTTCAGGAAGAGCAGAATGCGGTCGTTGCCCTGGTCGGAGACGAACAGCGTTCGGTTGGGACTGAC
>CAYSZN010000644.1:0-2564 GCA_964435425.1 uncultured Akkermansia sp.
TCCGTCTCGCCGACGCGCTCGCGGTATTGCGCGGCCATGCGGCAGGCGCATTCGATGGCGGTGGAGCCGTCGTCGGTGAAGAAGACGCGGGTCAGGGTTTCACCCGGCGCGACCTCGGCGAGCTTCGCGGCGAGGCGGATGGCGGGCTCGTTGGCGAAGCCGAGGGCGGAGCAATGGGCGAGCTGGTCGAGTTGCTCACGGATGGCCGCGTCGATGGCGGGATGCCGATGGCCGTGGAGGTTCGTCCAGATCGAGCTGTTCCCGTCGAGGTAGTCGTTTTCTTGGGCGTCTGTCAGGATCGCGCCGCGCCCCGAGACGAGGACGAGCGGATCCTCCTCCGACGCGCACCAGTCGTGCATCTGGGTGAAGGGATGCCAGAAATGCGCGTGGTCGAGACGGCGGAGTTCGGCGAGCTGTTCGTCGGGATTGAAAGGATCCATGCTCATCGGTTCAGGTGCCGGGCAGCCAACCCTCGGGAAGAACGACGGACCGCCAGGTTTTGGAGTGCGGCGGTCCTCTGCCGCTTTGGGGAAAGACGCTCGCGATTTCCCTGCCGCTTCGAGCACACCCCCATCGCCAAGCCCATGTCGCTGTCGCCGTTGCCGAGGCGGACGGTCGATCCCAAAGCGGCAGAGGACCGCCGCACTCCAAGACGCTGCCGCGAGGATTCGGTTCTCGATCTGCCACACAAATCACCGAGGAGGAAAGCGGGTCGGGTAGGGCGGTTGACCCTGTTGGCTGTAGCATGGGCTTCCAGCCCATGCATTTCGGGAAAAACTCCGAAGACCTCTGATCCGCGTTTGCTCCGAAATGAGAATGCCCCGGTTTTCGGCACCTTGGCATAGTGCATGGGCTGGAAGCCCATGCTACCTATTTGTGCCCTCAGTGCGCATCTATGAATCTGTGTTGCAGACAATGCAGTGCAGTTTCCTAGCGGCCCTTCCATTCGTTCATATTGGCGATGTCATCCTCCAGATCTGAGGTGTCCAAGGGCTGGGCGATTTCCCGTTCGCCGAGGAAGTGCTGGAATTCCGCCTTGTCCAGCCCGGCCATCCGACAGGCCGAGGCGTTGGACGGGATTCCGTCGGAGTATAGGGCAGCAGCGAGCCGACGGCGCAATTCGACCTCCAACTCCTTGGGAGGAATCCTGACGCCAACAAGGGAGTCGCCCGGAATGTGTAGGGTCAAGTCCTGCATGACGGTTCAAGGATAGCGGAGGAAAGGCGGTTTGTCCCTCCTGTTTTGGCCGGGGTTCTCACCACGCCGCCCCGAGCGTGGGCTTGGGATCGGTGCGGTAGGGCATCCAGACGATCCCGACGGCCTTGGCGGTGCAGTTCTTCTTCAGAGGCGTGAGAACGAAGCTCTCCAGCCGTTCGGTCATCGGGTCCATTAAGGCCTTGAGCTTCTCGATTTGCGCCTCGCAGTCGCGCTCCATGTCCTCGAGCTCGCGCTGGTGCTCGTCGACCTTTTCCTCGGCTCTCGCGACGTCGCGGTTTTCCTTCCAGGCGCGTGAAGCGCCGGACATGGCTCCGCGCCCCGAGGTGGCGGAGACGCGCTTTCCGAGGATCGCGCCGAGGATCGTGCTGCCGACGCGGATGGCGGTGTCCATCTTCGCGCTGTTGGCCTGGGCCTTCTGCTCTGCCACGACATCCATGGCCTTGGCAATTTTGCTTTCGACCGTCTTGATCCTCTTCTCGTAGCTGGCGCGCAGCTCCGCGACCTTGGCGTCGCGTGCCTCGTGGGCGGCGTGGACGAGGCGGGCGCGGAAGTCGCCTTCGGTCTCGCCGAAGTTCGAGATCAGCCCGGTGAGAGGGCTTTTCAGGACGGTGAGACGGTGGTTGCCGTAGATCCAGTCGACGAACTCCTTCCCGAGCTTCGCCCAGAGCTTCTCGTCGAGGAGGCTTTGCGGCAGGTCGGAGAAGGCGGCTCCGGCGACGGGCTCGGAGCCGAGCTGGTTCGCGGCGAGGCCGTTGGGCAGGTCGAGGTTCCGGCTCCAATCGACGTTGCCGCTGGCGTCGTCGATGGGATTGAGCAGCACGACGGACTCGGTGCCGGAGACGCCTTTGGCGCTGTCCTCGTAGCGCACCTCGCCGAGGCGGAGGATGGAGGGCACGTAGTGGATCTCCTCGGCGGGCACGCCGGGACCGGCGGGGACGAAGAAATCCTGCGCTCCACGGGGAAGCCGTGGCCGCATCGGTTTCGGCGCGGCGGGCTTGGGTGCATCGGCGGACGGCGTGGGGGCGGAGGCCTTGGCGGCGGCGATCTCGGCACGCTTCGGATCCATCAGCTTCTTGATCTGGCCTCTGGCGAGGGGGCCGGTGAGGTAGCTCATGACCCAGCGCACGTGGAAGACGGTCGGTGCGTCGTCGTTGACGTTGTTCATCAGGAAGATGCGGTTGCCGAGCCCGGCAAGGAGCTGCTCCATCTTCCTCCGGTCGAAGCCGCTGTGGTTGCTGGCGGCGGCGCCTTCGAGGCCGTCGAGGACGCGGGCCTTGTCGCGCTCGGTCTGGAGCCGGCCGAGCCACCAGGTGCCGATGTTGGAGAGGGCCTTGTAGTCGAGATCG
>CAYSZN010000645.1:0-2564 GCA_964435425.1 uncultured Akkermansia sp.
TATCCGGGGGAGAAGATGCCGATGAAATAGGCGGCGGGCAAGGCCGCATTTCCCACAGGATTCCGTCTTCGCGGCATCTTCACCGTTTGCAGTTGACCGTTGGCCCGTTCACCAGTCCACGGGTTGTCCGTCCCGAATGGCACGGAATGAAGACGAATGGCACTGGGTTAAGGCGGATTTCCCGCATCCGCTTTTCGAATTTCGGAAGACGACCGGTTTTCCCTGCAAGCCCAAGGAGGGCCGACATTCCTGTCGGTCGTCAAGCTGACATTCGAATTAAGGCATATTTTCGGACGAAACAGGGAATCGCGCCCTGTTTTGGCGCGAAGCGCGGTAGGGACGCACCGCCGGGGCGTCCCTACCGGACTCCGTCGGACGGCGATCCTGGACAGCCGGTGCCTTCGCTCAGTTCCGTGCCATTCTTGTCCGTCCCCCGATTCGCTTCCCTGCCATCGCGTCGCCGGAACCGTGGAAGCCGGGTTGTCGGGCATTGACGGAATGTCGCCATCATGGCTATTTGCCATGATGATCAAGACTCAGGTGCAGATCCCCGACGACCTTTTCGAGCGTGCCAAACAGGTCGCTGCGGACAAGGAGTGCTCTTTCGCAAAGGTGGTTCGCCGGGGATTGGAGCATATGACCCGGGTGAACCCGCCTCGTCGCCGTCCTCCTGCTGAATGGTCGTTGCCCGGCCCGTTCCGGTTGGGGCCTTTTCTCGCCCCGGAGGAGGAATGGACCAAGATCGCCCACGACGAGCGAAACTGATTCGTCGAGAGCGCCCCTGTGATGGCCGAAGTCTGGGAGCGTGCGGTGGTGCGGAATTCCGCCATTCGACGCATCGTCGATGTCAGGATCGCCTTGGAGCCGCGCAAACCCGCAGCATTCCAGGCTTGCCCCGTGTCTCCGCATCGGGTAACAACGGCTCCGCATGAGCTTCCCTCTCTCCGGAGTCCTTCCGGTTTTCCAGACCCCCTACCTCGCCGACGAAACGATCGACTTCGAGACGCTCGGCCATGAAATCGACTGGCTCTTCGCCCAGGGCTCCGACGGCATCGTCATCGCCATGGTCTCGGAGATCCTGCGCCTCTCCGACCTCGAGCGCGACCTGCTCGCAAAGGAGGCCTGCGCCTTCGCCGCGGGCAAGGGGCCGGTCATCGTCAGCGTCGGCGCCGAGAGCACCCGTGTCGCCGAGGCCCTCGCCCGCCATGCCGAGGCATGCGGCGCCGCGGCGCTGATGGCCATCCCGCCCGTCTCCATCGGCGTGGACGAGGACGAGCTCTCCATCTACTACCACCGCCTCCTCGAGGCCGTGGCCATTCCCATGGTCGTGCAGGACGCCTCCGGCTACGTCGGCCGTCCCATGTCCATCGGCTTCCAGGCGCGGCTGCTCGACGAATTCGGCCCCGACCGGGTCCTCTTCAAGCCCGAGGCCTCGCCCATCGGCCCACGCCTCTCCGCCCTGCGCGACGCCACCGGTGGAAAGGCCCGCATCTACGAGGGCACCGGCGGCATCGCCCTCGTCGACTCCCACCAGCGCGGCATCCACGGCACCATGCCGGGTGCCGATCTGATCACCGCCATCGTCCCGCTCTGGCGCGCCCTCGAGGCCGGAGACCTCGCCACCGCCGCGCGCATCCACGAACCGCTCAGCGCCCTCGTCTCCCTCCAGACTGGACTCGACGGCTTCCTCGCCGTGGAGAAGCATCTCCTCTGCCGCCAGGGCGTCTTCCGCAACGAGATCGTGCGCGGCCCGCGCGGCTTCGTCCTCGATGCCGAGACCCGGCGCGAGGCCGACCGCCTCTTCGACCGACTCCAGACCGCCATCGCCCAGCCATGATCATCGACGTCCACAGCCACGCCTGGCCCTTTCCCGAGGCCTTCAGCGACGACTTCATCCGCCAGGCCTCCGCCGCGCGGGGCGACAATGCCGCCGTGGACATCTCCGTGACCTACGAGGCCTACCGCGCCACCGTGCCGCCGGAGACCCGCAGCGTCGTCTTCGGAGGAAAGGCCCGGCTCGCCGGCATCTGGGTCGACGATGCCTACGTCGCGGGCTACGTCGGAGCGCATCCCGACACCCTGCTCGGCTTCCTCTCCGTCGATCCGACCCAGCCGGGCTGGCAGGACGAGCTGCGCCACGGCCACGAGGCCCTCGGCCTGCGCGGGGTGAAGCTGCTGCCCATGTACGCCGGATTCCAGGTCTGCGATCCCTCGCTGGAGCCGCTCTGGGAATACTGCGAGCAGCATGGCCTGCCCGTGCTGATGCACACCGGCACCACCTTCATCCGCCAGGCTCCGCTCGACTGCACCTTTCCCCGCCTCGTCGAGCCCGTGGCCCTGAAGCATCCCGGCGTCAAGTTCGTCCTCGCCCACCTCGGCCATCCCTGGGAGGGCGAATGTATCGTCACCATCCGCAAGCACCCGAACGTCTACGCCGACCTCAGCGCCCTGCACTACCGCCCCTTCCAGCTCTACCAGAGCCTCATGCTCGTGCAGGAGTATGGCGTGTGGGACAAGATCCTCTTCGGATCGGACTATCCCTTCACCACCGTGAACGCCTCCAT
>CAYSZN010000646.1:0-2558 GCA_964435425.1 uncultured Akkermansia sp.
CTCTCGCTCCCGGCCAGTCGGTACAGGTGGGCGACACGGTCGTGAAATCGGTACGGGTCCAGACGCCTGCCGTCATCCCCACTTCGGCTCCTGCGGGCGGAGGTGCTCCCGCTCCGGTGACCGCCCCCGCTGCGGACGGCATGGATGGAGGAGCTGCTCCTGCTCCCGATCCCTTCGGCGGTGCGGCTCCGGCGGCTGCCCCGGCGGCACCCGATCCGTTCGGTGGCGGTGGAGGAGGCATGGAGGGAGCTGCGCCTGCGCCCGCCGCACCCGATCCGTTTGGCAGTCCGGCCCCTCAGCTTGAAAATCCCACGCCTGCCGCGCCCGCCCCCGATCCATTCCAATAATCCAGCCCTGAGACCCGAGGCTCCCCGTAAGATTCCAAATTGATTCCAGAAGATGAAAAAGTTCATCATGATCCTCTCCGCCTTCGCCATGATCGGCGCTGCGGTCGTCGGCTACCTCAACAAGAAGGACCTCGATGAGGTGATCGAGAAGTTTGCCCAAGTGAAGGCCGAGGTGGTTGCCGTGAGCAACGATCTCAACGATGCCGAACAGAAGCGCGCCGATGCCGAAACGAAGGAGACGCAGGCCAAGGACACGCGTAACCAGGCCGCCGCCGCCGTGGAGGAGGCCAAGCGGAAGATTCTCGTCGTCGAGCGCGAGCTTGAGACGGTCACGGCGGAACTCAAGAAGGTCGAGATCGAGCAGAAGGAGATCGACTTGGTCGTGGCCAAGGCCTTTCCCGGCGGAGAGATCAAGTCCTCGGCGGATCTTCAGATGACGCTGACGATGCTCAAGGACACCCTCACCAAGCATCAGGAGCGGAAGACCGAGCTCAACACCGCTCTCGGCACTGCCGCCCAGGCGAAGCAGGTCCAGGTGGCCAAGGTCAAGGAGGAGGAAGGGTTCCAGATGCAGCGTGCCCAGCGCCTCGCCTTGAATGGGCTGGTGGCGACGGTGATCGCGGTGAACCGCGAGTGGGACTTCGTGATGGTCAACGCGGGCCGTTCCCACGGGGTTTCTGCCGATTCCTCCCTGCTGGTGAAGCGTGGCAACACCCGCATCGCCCGGCTCCGCATCGTCAATCTCGAGGACGCGGTCACCGTGGCCGACATCGTCGACGACTCCACCGTCAGGGGCATTGAGATCCAGCCTGGCGACAAGGTGATTTTCGAGAACGCGCAGTGATGTGGCTCTGCCTTGTCTCCCCTTTTCGTCCCTGTGCCATGGTTCCCTTCCGCTTCCTCCTTCTCGCTGTGGTGCCCTTGGTCTTGGTCTCCTGCGAGACATTCAACAGCAGTCCGAAGCCTTCCCGCGAAAAGCTCAGCAGCATGCCGCACAACATGCCTGCTCCTTGGGAGGGGCAGGCGGGAATGCCTGGAATGATGAGCGGGCAGTATTGATCCCTCTCCGTCCCTCTCCTGGGACCGGAGCCCTTCCGTTTCCACCCAGTTCCATCCCATGTCCAACGCCATCCTGCCCCAAATGGGTTTCGCCACCGACTTCGACATCGAAGAGCGCACCCAGCTCGGCAACTTCGGCGAGTTCATCTCGCTATCGGAAGGGGAGCCGCTGATCGACGAAGGGCACACGCAGGATGCTCTCTTCATGATCGTCTCCGGCACTTTCCATGTGCAGACCGAGGTGACGGGGCGGTCCGTGCTGCTGGGCACCCTCAAGGCTGGGGACACGGTGGGGGAGATCAACATGTTCGACCCGGGGCAGGCCAGCGCCAGCGTGGTGAGCAAGTCCTTCTCCGAAGTCTGGCGGATCGACCGGGCAAGGCTGGAGCAGTATCTGGAGGCGCATCCGCGCACTGCGGCCCGTCTTCTCGTGAATGTGGCCACTCAGTTGAGCAAGCGTCTTCGCAAGACGAACGAGAAAGTAGCCATGGCACGGGAGGCCATGCTCGATTCCTTCTGATCCGGAGCCGCTGGTTCCGGGTTGGTCATCGTCCATTTCGCCCTCTGTGGCGGCGAATCCTACGGTCGCATGTTCGAACTTCAGACCCTGCCTTTCGCCGCCCCCGTCGGTTTGTCTTCGGCCTTGGTCCTTCTTTTCGCGTTCGTCATCGGCCATGCCTTTGCGGACTTCCCGCTCCAGGGGGACTTCCTTTCGCGCGGAAAGAACCGCAACGCCCCGCCGCCGCCGCTCGCCGATGGCAAGGCCTGCCCGGCGGACCTGTGGGTCTATCTGATGAGCGCCCACTGCCTCATCCATGCGGGCTTCGTCTGGTTGGTCAGCGGATACGCAGTGCTCGCCTTTGCCGAATTCGTTCTCCATTGGATCATCGACTGGGCCAAATGCGAAGGTCGCACTTCCTTCGCCACCGACCAGTGGCTCCATGTCGTGACGAAAGGCCTCTATGTTGCGGTGATGTGGGCGGGGTGGCTGTAGGGGAGGTAGGGAGTCCATCGAAGGCGGAGGGTTGTAGCCGAGGCCATTGGCCTCGGTCGAACGTCGAAAGGACATCCACCCCGCGCCCAATGGACGCGGCTACAGTGCTGTCTGTCGTCGGATGGGCCGTTTATGTGCTTCCTGTGCCTTTTTGCGGC
>CAYSZN010000647.1:0-2549 GCA_964435425.1 uncultured Akkermansia sp.
TGGGACAAGGCCAGCAGTACCGGCTTGCCGATGGATTGCGACAGGGACAGCTCCGCAATCGCCCGGCCGATGCGCCCGTTCCCATCCTCGAAGGGGTGGATCGACTCGAAATGCAGATGGGCCAGCGCACTCCTCGTCAGCGCGGGAATCCGCCCCCTGCTCCCGTTGAACCACTCGAGGAACCGCTCCATCTCGCCGGGAACCCTGCCCGCCGGAGGAGCCTCGAAGTGGACGTTCGGGTCATGGATGGGTCCCGATACGATCCGCATCGGGTCGCCCTGGGTGCGGTAGCCTCCGACTTCCCGGAGACCGGGCTGCCCCTGCATGAGAATCCCATGCCAGCGCCCCAGCCGCTCATGGGTCAGGGCATCCGCGAAATTCAGGCAGACATCCACCATCAGCTCCGAAACCCCTTGTTCCGCCGGGGACACCCGGCGGGACTCCGTGGGCAGCCCGAAATGGCGGCGCACGGAGGATTGCAGACTTTCCCGGTCGAGGATCTCGCCCTCGATCCTGGACGTTTCCAGAGCCTCGTCGCTGAGCAGGCCGACCCGGATCCCCTGTCCATCTTCCTCGTTCAGATGCAAAAACGCCCCCGCGAGCAGCCCGGAACCGTGCAGGAAGCGCTCTTCGGCCTCCCGGAAGCGGGAGGCGTCGTAGGTGAAATCGGGCCAATCCGGCTCTTCCCAGTTCCAGCTCATGAGCGATAAAGTTCCTTTTTATCCATCATAACACGAAATTTTACGAGGAATAGCAAGCCTGCTCATTCCTCACGCAAAAGGTGAGCCATAGCCGGGGAACTGTGGCGAAGATGCCACGATGGCCACCGCCGTGAAGTTCCCGGGCAGCCCGGTTTCCGAGTCGGACTCCTCTCAAACCCTCGCCCGAAAAACTCTGCTTTGATGCGGCGGAGCCCCGTTTTAATGCTTCAGACATCTCTCCTAAGCAGTGCTTAGGGTGGGGTTCCCGTCCCCTTCGGAGGCAGGACGGCTCAATCGCGCTCAACCTTGACACCTTGAAAATTAAACTTCAAATGTTCAATTTTCATGGTATAATGGGCTATGATTGAACGGTCGCACATCCGGAATTCCATCGCCGACGCCCTCCGCCGGAGCCGGATCGTGGCCCTCATCGGGCCGCGCCAATGCGGCAAGACCACTCTTGCCCAGGAATTCCTCTCGCCGGATTCCGCAAACTACTTCGACCTCGAAGACCCGACAAGCCTGGCCCGGCTCGACGAACCCAAGACCGCACTGGAGCCGCTCTCCGATCTGGTGGTGATCGACGAGATCCAGCGCCGCCCGGAATTGTTCCCCGTCCTCCGGGTGCTGGCCGACCGCAAACCCAACCCCGCCAAATTCCTGATCCTGGGCAGCGCCTCGCCCAGTCTGCTGAGGCAGTCCTCCGAGTCGCTGGCCGGCCGGATGGAAACCATCGAGTTGACCGGCTTCAGCCTCGCCGAAATCGGGGCAGGACATTTGTCCAGGCACTGGCTGAATGGCGGCTTTCCGCTCTCCTATCTGGCGGAATCGGAGAAGGACAGCCTCGCCTGGCGCAAGAATTTCGTGGCCACCTTCCTCGAGCGCGACCTTCCCAGCTTCGGCGTCGGGGTTTCCTCGGTCACGATGAACCGATTCTGGATGATGCTGGCGCATTACCACGGGCAGGTGTGGAACAGCTCGGAAATCGCCGGGTCGATGAATGTGGCGACGGTCACCACCAAGCGCTACCTGGACATCCTGACCAGCACCTTCATGATCCGCCAGCTCCAGCCCTGGCACGAGAACCTTGGAAAAAGGCAGGTCAAAGCTCCCAAGATCTATTTCCGCGACAGCGGCGTCTTCCACCTCCTGGCCGGCATTCGCAGCGAAGCCGACCTGTTCACCCACCCGAAGCTCGGGGCCTCGTGGGAAGGCTACGCCATCGAGGAGTCCATCCGCCATTTCGAGCCCGACCAGGCTTATTTCTGGGCGACACATGGGGGTGCCGAATTGGATCTCCTGCTGTTCAAGGATGGCAGACGCATTGGCGTCGAATGCAAGCGCCAGGACGCCCCCACGCTGACGACCTCCATGAAGATCGCCATGAACGACCTCAGGCTCGACGAGCTCCGCGTGATCTATCCGGGCAGCCAATCCTATCCGCTGGCGGAAAACACCACCGTCCTGCCGTTGGCGTCGCTGGCGGAATAACGGCAGCCGAACCATGGAAGTGCAGCACAGCCCGGCCCCGGCACCGTTGCCAAGAACTGGCCGGACAACGACGAAGAGCTGCTCCCTTCGGACCGAAGCGGCCCAACTTGGGCGGACCGGCCCTCACCACCAAGCCTCATGAAGGCCCTTGCCGGGCACAACTACGTTAAGGCCGCTGGTCGCGAAGCGGACTTTCTCGGCGTCCCGGGAACCCTGACCCCGGGAACCCCGGGACGCCGGAACCCCGGGGGAGGTCGCTTGAAGGCATGCTGTGTACACGGGCCGGGGCCTGATCGAGGGGACGAAGGAACGCTGTGGCTTTGTGAGAGTCACGAGTTGTTGCCAGACCCCGGAATT
>CAYSZN010000648.1:0-2548 GCA_964435425.1 uncultured Akkermansia sp.
CCTCACCCCTGATACTCCTGCAAGGGCCGCACCTCGACTTCGCTCGCCTGGAGCGAGCGGATCGCCTTCAGGGCCGCGCCGGCACCGCGCAGGGTCGTCATGATAGGAATGCGGCACTGCATCGCGGCGGTGCGGATCTTCACCTCGTCGACGCGGGGATTCTTCCCGCTAGGAGTGTTGATGACGAGGGCCATCTCGCCGTTCTTCATCAGGTCGATGACGTTGGGCCGCTGCCCGCTCGCGAGCTTGGGCAAAATGTTGGCAGGGATGCCTGCGGCGCGGATGACGCCGCCGGTGCCTTCGGTCGCGTAGATGGTGAAGCCCAGCTCGTGGTAGCCCCTCGCGAGACGCTCGACGTTGGCGCGGTCGGCCTCCTTCACGCTGATGAAGACGTTCCCGCCCGTCGGCAGCGAGCCGCCGGCGGCCATCTGGCTCTTGGCGAAGGCGAGGCCGAGGTCGGGGTCGATGCCCATGACCTCGCCGGTGCTCTTCATCTCGGGGCCGAGGATGATGTCCACGCCTGGGAACTTGCTGAAGGGGAAGACGGCCTCCTTCACGCTGTAGTGCGAGGGCACGACCTCCTCGGTGAAGCCTAGCTCCTTCAGCGTCTTCCCGGCCATGATCTTGGCGGCAAGCTTCGGCAGAGGCACGCCGATGGCCTTGCTCACGAAAGGCGCGGTGCGACTGGCGCGAGGATTGACCTCGATGACGTAGAGGTCGTCGCCCTTCACCGCGAGCTGCATGTTCATGAGGCCGCGCACGCTGAGGGCCTTGGCGAGCTTCTTGGCGGCGTCGCGGATGCGGTCCTGCATCTCGGCGGAGAGGCTGAAGGGCGGGATGACGCAGGCGCTGTCGCCGCTGTGGATGCCGGCCTCCTCGATGTGCTCCATGACCGCCCCGATCACGGTGGTCTCGCCGTCACTGATGCAATCGACGTCGACCTCGGTGGCGTCCTCGAGGAAGCGGTCCACGAGCACGGGACGGTCGGGCGTGGCCTCGACCGCGTTTCGCATGTAGTGGGTCAGCTCCTCGTCGCTGTAGACGATCTGCATGGCGCGTCCGCCGAGGACGAAGCTGGGGCGGACGAGGCTCGGGTAGCCGATGCGCTTCGTGATCTCGAGCGCCTCCTCCAGCGAGGTGGCGGTGCCGCTGGGGGCCTGGTCGAGGCCGAGCTCGTCGAGGAGGGCGGCGAAGTATTTGCGGTCCTCGGCCAGCTCGATGCTCTTCGGCGAGGTGCCGATGATGCGGACGCCGTTCTCCTCGAGTCCCTTGGCGAGATTGAGCGGAGTCTGGCCGCCGAACTGGACGATGACGCCGAGAACCTGGTCGTCGTGGTTCTCGCGCTCGTAGATGTTCAGCACGTCCTCAAGGGTGAGAGGCTCGAAGTAGAGCTTGTCCGAGGTGTCGTAGTCGGTCGAGACGGTCTCGGGGTTGGAGTTGACCATGATCGTCTCATAGCCGAGCTCGCGCAGGGCGAAGCTGGCGTGGACGCAGCAGTAGTCGAACTCGATCCCTTGTCCGATGCGGTTCGGTCCGCCGCCGAGGATGATGACCTTCTTCTTGTCGCTGTCGCGCACCTCGTCCTCGATGCCGTAGGTCGAGTAGTAGTAGGGCGTGAAGGCCTCGAACTCGGCGGCGCAGGTGTCGACGAGGCGGTAGGTGGGGGTGATGCCGAGTTTTTTGCGAGATGTGCGAATAGTCGGCTCATCTGCTCCGGCCAAAACGGCAAGCTGCTTGTCGCTGAAACCACGCTTCTTGGCTCGGCGAATCGTTGCATCAGCAAGATCAATTCGTTCCTTGCTCAAAGAAGATACGTCGGCTGTTTCATTAGCCCATTCGGCGAAAGTCACACCATCGTCAACGAAGTCGGCGGACTCGTCCCCGATCGTTCCCATCTCATCAACGATCTGCCGAATCTGTTCGAGGAACCAACGATCTATCTTCGTGAGTTCGAAAATTTGTTCGAGAGTGAACCCGGCCGAGAAGGCTTCGCCGAGATAGAAGATACGTTCAGCATTTGGCGTCGCCAGCTTGACGGTCAGCAACTCCTTGTCCCAAGCAGTGAGTCCTTTCTCTTGAATCTCTTCAACAGTCTTGCCAATGATGGCTTGTCCTCGCCAAGCGGGAGTGTTCGTGCCATCTCCACCCAATCCAAAGCGCTTGATCTCCAGACTCCGCAGCGCCTTCTGCAAGCTCTCCTTGAAGGTCCGCCCGATGGCCATGGCCTCGCCGACGGACTTCATCTGCGTGGTCAGGGTCTCGTCGGCACCGGGGAACTTCTCGAAGGTGAAGCGCGGCACCTTCGTCACGACGTAGTCGATGGTCGGCTCGAAGCTCGCGGGCGTCTCGCGGGTGATGTCGTTGCGCAGCTCGTCGAGGGTGTAGCCGACGGCGAGCTTGGCCGCGATCTTGGCGATGGGGAAGCCGGTCGCCTTCGAGGCCAGCGCGGAGCTTCGGCTGACGCGCGGGTTCATCTCGATCACGATCATGCGACCCGTGTCGGGATTGACGGAGAACTGGATGTTCGATCCGCCCGTCTCGACGCCGA
>CAYSZN010000649.1:0-2540 GCA_964435425.1 uncultured Akkermansia sp.
AAGGGACGAGGCGAACGAGCGGCTTGCCGGCTTTGGCGAGGACGATCTCTTCGCCCGCGGCGGCCTCGTCGACAAGACGGGAAAGATGGGTCTTGGCGGCCTGGATGTTGATGGTTTTCATCTCCGGTTAAACCAGACTAAACCAAGTCTCCCATTTGGAAAGCGATTTTGACTTTTTTTCTCCCTTCCGCCCCATCGCCCGCTCCCGTCTCCGCAGAAGCGCCTGAACTTCCGCTCGACACGCTTTGGCGATTCCGAAACACTGTGCCCCCATGGACCGCCTCCTGTTCTTCCTGCTGCTGCTCCTCCTTCCCGCCTCCCCTCTCCGGGCGGAGCCCCTCCTCGCCGGCGTCGCGAAAGTCGAGATCACCCATCCCGACCATCCGACAAAGGAGAACCCTCCCTTCGTCAAGGCCCTCGTCCTGTCGCAGGGAGAAACCCACGCCGTGCTCGTCGCCGTCGATGCCGTCGCCATCGCGGAGATCGGCTCGATCCGCGATCCCTACTTCGCCGAGGTGAGGGACGCCCTGCAGCAGTCGCTGGGAATCCCGCCCGGTGCCGTGGTCGTCAACGCGAGCCACTGCCATGCGGCCGTGGCTCCCGACCTCGCGGAGCGGACGATCCGGGCGGTGACGGAGGCATGGGAAGGCCGCGTCCCGGTGAAGGCCGGCGCGGGAACCGGCCACGAGGACGGCATCATGGAGAACCGGAGGCTGAAGCTGAAGGACGGACGGGAGGCCGACGCCCGCCACGCCTACTCCCTGCCGGCCGACGACGAAGTCGCCTCCGTGGGCCCCATCGATCCGGAGATCGGCCTGCTGCGCCTCGACCGCATCGACGACGGACGCCCCCTTGCCGCCGTCTTCCAGTTCGCCTGCCATCCCATCATGGGCGTGCCCGATGGCAGCAACGGAGCCGACCTCAGCGGCTACGCGGCGGAGACGATCGAGGCGAATCTCGGCGACGGCACCGCGACCGCGCTGTTCCTCCAGGGCTGCGGCGGCGACATCAACCCCATGCTCTACAAGTCCGTCGACCTCCCCCGCGACGGGAAGCCCCTCGGAATGCGCCTCGGCCTCAGCGCGCTCGCCGGGCTGCGCGCCATCGAGACCCGTGCCGGAGCCGGTCTCTCCATCGCCAGCGAAACCCTCGTCCTGCCCCGCGCCGACCATGCTCCGCGGCTGGCGGAGATGGAACAGGAGATCGATGCCATCGTCGCCTCGCTCAAGGGCACGACCCTGAACTTCGAGACCTTCCTGCCGCTCTACGTGAAATACCATCTCAATTCCGACTACCCCTCCGAGATCGCGAGCCGCTACCTGCAGGACGAGTTGATCGGGCGCACCGACTGGAGAAGCCTCGACGAGGGCAACCGCGCCGCGATGGACGCCTACCTGCGCAACCTGCGCACGATGGAGAGGCTGACCCGCACCCAGATCAACCGCGACCTCCTCGCCCGCCATCAGGCCCGCCGCGCCGAGGCCGGGGAGACGGTCGCGGCCGAGGTCGCCGCGCTGGGCGTCGGGGACTTCCGCCTCGTCACCTTCCCCGCCGAGCTGACCGTCGAGATCGGTCTCGGCCTGAAGGAGCGTTCGCCCCATCCGCTCACCTTCGTCTCGGGCTACACGAACGGCTATCTCTACTACGCCCCCACGGCGGAGCAGGCGAAGAACCGGGGCGGAGCGCAGGAGGACAGCGACTGCCTCCTCGCGCCGGAGTGGCAGCCCCTCTTCGAGGAGGCGGCCCTGCGCCTGCTCGCCCGGTGAGCCATCTCCCGATTGTCGCTTTCCGGCATTGACGACCGACGCCCGCGTGCTGTTGAATCGCGGCAAACCCAATGAGAACCCTGCCCCTGCTTTCCACCCTGATCATGAGCGCCCTGCTTTCCCCATCGGCCGACGCCGGGATCATCGAAACCCTCTACGGCACCATGCCCGACGGCCGCCCGGCGAAGATCTGGACCCTGACAAACGCCTCCGGCCTGGAGGCCAAGGTCACCGAATACGGCGCGATCCTCGTCTCCCTCAAGGTCCCTGACAAGGACGGAACATTCGCCGACATCACCCACGGCTACGACACCCTCGACGGCTGGCTCACGAACAGCTCCTACTTCGGCGCGACCGTGGGCCGCTTCGGCAACCGCATCGCCCACGGCAAGTTCACCCTCGACGGCAAGGAGCATGCCCTCGCCGCGAACAACGAGCCCGGCGGCATCCCCTGCGCCATCCACGGTGGTGTGGAGGACTTCAGCAAGAAGCTGTGGAAGGGCGAGGGCTTCAGCGGCGAAGGTGCCTGCGGCGTGAGACTGGCCTACACCAGCCCCGATGGCGAGGAGGGCTACCCCGGAGAGCTCGACGTCGAGGTCGTCTACACCCTGACCGACCAGAACGAGCTGATCTGGGAGGCCACCGCGACGACGAAGGCGCCCACCGTGGTCAATCTCGTCCACCACACCTACTGGAATCTCAGCGGCGATCCCAGCACCTCCATCAACGACCACGAGCTGACGCTCTACGCGAGCCACTACCTCCCCACCAACG
>CAYSZN010000650.1:0-2518 GCA_964435425.1 uncultured Akkermansia sp.
GCAGCTTCAGGCCGCTCTCCAGATCGAAGACGCCCGCCTGGCAGGCGGCGACGAACTCGCCGACGCTGTGTCCGATCATCGCGGTCGGCTCGACGTCCCAGCTCCGCCAGAGGTCGGCGAGGGCGTATTCGAGGACGAAGATCGCCGGCTGGGCCAGCACGGTGTGCTTGAGCCGGTCGGTCGCGGCCTCGATGTCGGCGCCTTCGCCCGGATAGAGCGCGTCGGTCAGGCGCAGGCCAAGGTGCGGAAGGAGGATCTCCGAACATTCGTCGAGGACGCAGCGGAAGCGCGGCTCGCTGTCGTAGAAGACGCGGCCCATGCCGAGGTGCTGCGCCCCCTGGCCGGGGAAGAGGAAATGCACCGGAGGATCGCTGCGGTCGGCGAGTCCGGCGACGCCCGCGCCGTCCCGCAGCGCGGCGGCGAGCCCGGCGAAGTCCGCGGCCGCCACGGCGCGGCGGTGGCGGAAGGGCTTGCGTCCCGTCGCGAGGGTCCACGCGGCGTCGGCGGGATCGGTCGCGCCCGGGGCGTCGGCGAAGGCGGCGAGCCTCTCGGCGGCGGCGGCGAGGGCTGTCTCGCTGCGGGCGGAGAGCAGGAAGAGCTGGTTCGCCCGCGTCGAAGGTGCGGACTCGACCGGCGGAGCCTCCTCCAGCACGGCGTGGGCGTTGGTCCCCCCGACGCCGAAGGCGCTGATCCCGGCGCGGCGCGGCTGGCCGGAGCGGCCTTCGCTCCAGGGGCGGAGTCCGGCATTCACGTAGAAGGGGCTGTTCGCGAAGTCGATCTTCGGATTGGGCGTTTGATAGTGCAGGATCGGCGGCAGGACCGCGTGCTCCAGCGACAAGGCCGTCTTGATGAGTCCGCAGACGCCCGAAGCGACGTCGAGGTGCCCGATGTTCGTCTTCAGCGAACCGAGGGCGCAGAACTGGTTCTCCGAGGCGCCGCCCGCGCGGAAGGCCTTGGTCAGGGCGGCGACCTCGATGGGATCGCCGAGAGGCGTGGCGGTGCCGTGGGCCTCGATGTAGCCGATCGTGGACGGATCGACGCCCGCGTCGCGGTGGGCCATGCGGATCACCTCGACCTGGCCCTCGACGCTGGGGGCGGTGTAGCTGTGCTTCACTCCGCCGTCGTTGTTCAGTCCGGTGCCGCGGATGACGGCGTGGATGTGGTCGCGGTCGCGCACGGCGTCGCCGAGGCGCTTCAGCATCACGACGCCCGCGCCGTTGCCGAAGACGGTGCCCGAGGCCTTCTCGTCGAAGGCGCGGCAGTGGCCGTCGCCCGAGAGCATGCCCTGCTCGGTGTAGAAGTAGCCGCGTTTCAGCGGCAGGGTCACGGTGACGCCCCCGGCGAGGGCCATGTCGCAGAGGCCGGAGCGGATCGCGCGGCAGGCCTCGACGATGGCGACCATGGAGGTGGAGCAGGCCGTCTGCAGGGTCATGGCCGGGCCGCGCAGGTTCAGCTTGAAGGCGACGCGGGTGGCGAGGTAGTCCTTGTCGTTGCCCAGCTCGGTCTGGAGCGAGCCCACCTGGATCTGCGGGATCAGATTCGCGAGGAACTCGCGGTCGGTGCAGAGGTTCGCGAGCAGGTAGGAGTCGAAGTAGGCCCCGGCGTAGACGCCGATGCGCTGGCGGTGGGTGTCGGGCGTGTAGCCGGCCCGCTCCATCGCCTCCCACGCCAGCTCGAGGAAAAGGCGCTGCTGGGGATCCATGATCGCCGCGTCTTTCGGCAGGATGCCGAAGAAGGCCGCGTCGAAGAGATCGATGCCGTCCATCAGCCCCTTCGCGGGGACGTAGCCGGGCTTGTCGAACTCCTCGGGATACTCGACCTCGTCCTGACCGAAGCACGAAATCGACTCGACTCCGTTGACGAGATTCTCCCAGAAGGTCGTGGGATCGCTCGCG
This sequence comes from uncultured Akkermansia sp., assembly GCA_964435425.1. Classification (GTDB taxonomy): domain Bacteria; phylum Verrucomicrobiota; class Verrucomicrobiia; order Verrucomicrobiales; family DEV007; genus Arctic95D-9. The sequence goes on from CAYSZN010000650.1 coordinate 1,896, forward strand.
CCGGGCACGCGCAGGGCCAGCCCGATGACGGCGACGGCATCGTCGTCCTCGTGGTCGGCGGGGCGGGGCGTCCCAGGGAGGACAGTGACGGATTCGGCCGGTGCATGGCCGGATTCGAGCTTCGCGGCCTGGGCGGCGATGGTGGGCAGCTCGAAGAGCTCGACCAGCTCGAAGTCGGCGCCGAACTCGCGGCGCATCGCGGCGTGGAGACGCACGAGCTGGATGGAGCTGCCGCCGAGGGCGGAGAAGGGATCGTCGAGCCCGACTTCCTCCAGGCCGAGAATCTCGCGCCAGATCGCGGCGAGACGCTCCTGCGTGCGCGTGCCGGGCTGGACGAAGGCTTGGGCGATCTCGGGACGCGGGCGCTTCGCGGCGAGGGCGGCGCGGATCGCGTCGGGGCTGCGAAGTTCGGTGGCGATGCGCCGGACGAGGTCCGCGTCGAAGAGCGGGGCGCGCGGCATCGCTGGCGGAAGATTCGCATCTTCCGCTACGGTTTGTCGGTGTAGCGGAACGTGCCAACGTTCCGACGCAACAGAACCCGCGTCCGAAGCTCCCTTTGGAACCACCTCCGTCTCCTCGGGAATCGGGGAAAGGGCGGCGGCCTGCGACGCGTCGAGCACGAA
>CAYSZN010000651.1:0-2515 GCA_964435425.1 uncultured Akkermansia sp.
CGAGGCGGCGGGTCTGGTCGTCGCTGGTGAGGTGGAGGTATTCCCAGACCCAGTCGATGTCGACGGTGGTGTTGATGCAGTCGTCCTGCAACAGAGGCACGGCGATGGAGGGAATCGCGGCGGCCTCGACGTAGGGGAAAGTGCGCTCCAGCACGGGCAGGCAGGAGATGCCGACGATGGCCTCGATCTGCCCGGTCTGGATCAGGGACATGACGATGGCCGAACCCTCCGCCACGAGCACGGCGTAGCCGAGGCGCTCGGCCTCGTTCTGGAAATCCTGGATCGAGCAGAGGCCGCATTGCTTGCAGAGCAGGCCGAACTCGTCGAAGGGCGCGGGGCATTTGCTCTCGACCCGCAGGCACTTCGGCATGAGGAGAAGGCGGCGCTCGTAGGGGATCTCCGCGAGGGTCTCGCGCCACATCTCGTTGTTGAGGCAGACGGCGGTGTAGTGCAGATAGGTCTCGTCGCCCTCGTAGCCCAACTCGGCGAGGAGGCGTCGCGCGTGGACATCGAGCTCCTCCAGCGGCATCGGCGGCACGGGGTTCTCCGTCGCCACGTAGTTGCGGATGGCCCGGAGGAAACCGTCGCGCTCCGCCTTGGTCTGCGGAATGTTCTTCTTCGGCTGGCGAAAACGCGTCGTCGTGAGGGGGACGGGACGGGGCACTTTGATCGCGGGGAGGGTCTCGACTGGCTGGGACATCGGGCGTTCGTCGGAGCGGAGAGGGTTGGGTCGGAGGGGCAAGAGGGTGCGGTTCCCGGTCGGTCTGCCACTCTACCGCAGGGAAAGCTCCCGGAAAGTAGAATCGGCGTAAGGAAAATGACAATCCGCAATCAAGGAACAGGGAAGACGGAGCCATCCTCCGAAATCGGGATGGAAAGCGCCCTTGAATCCGCTATCGTTGGCACTCGCCCCAGCCCTCCGGATGAAGACCCTACTCGACCCTGCCGTCAGCCTGAAGCTCGTCATCTGGGGCGGCTGGATTCTCGCCGTGCTCGGCGTCCTGAAGGTCTTCGTCTACCTCGTCGGCGAGTTCGCTCCCGGCCTCTACGCCCGGATCCGCTCCGAGGCGATCCGCCGCTTCCTCACCGGCAAGGGCAACCGGCTCCTCTTCGGGCTCGGCGGATTCGTCACCCTGCTGATCGGCCTCGCCTTCGTCGCCCTGGGACTCGTCATGCAGCGCGTCCAGGCGCTCCTCTGAGGCGGCGGCGAGGCGGCTCTCCTCGGCCGCGAGCTGTTCGGAGACCTCGCGCTGGACCGACTCGATCTCGTCCAGCCTCAGGCCTGGATCCGCGACGATGAAGACGTCGCCGTTGTCGGCGTGCTCGTAGAAGAGGAGGGTCCGGGTCTCCGTCTCCTTCGTGTCGACGGGAACGAGGGTCTTGTTGCGCTCCAGCATCAGGGCGAGGATGTAGCGGGCGTTTTCGGTGGCGGGGTCGTCCTCCTCGATGAAGCGCCGCAGCATCCCCTCGATGGAGGCCTCGGTCCCGGCCTTGTCCTCCGCCTGCTGCACGGGAGCCTTGTAGGTGGACTTCCAGAAGGAGTAGGGCGCGGGATCGAGGGTCTTCCGCACCTTCCGCCACGATCCGGCGGAGTAGTCGCGGCGGAGGAAGCCGTCGGAGGCGGCGTCCTCGAAGATGCAGGTGAAGAATTCCTGCCCATCGGCGAAGGCTTCGCCGGTCAGCTCGCAGCGGGCGTGGGTGGAGCGGATTTTCCAGTCCTGGATGATGGCCATGGCTCGCGGGAATCAGGACGCGGGACGCGGTGTCCGGCGTTGGAGGAGGGATTTCAGTTTGGGCAGCTCGCGGTTGCGGGCGCGGAACCAGAGAAGGACCAGTCCGATGGACGCGACGACCACGTTCGTGACCCAGGCCGCCAGGAAGGGTGGCATGAGGCCGCGATGGCCGATGGCAAGGAAGGTGCCGCGCATCACGTACATCATCGCGAAGATGCAGATGGCCCCGGTGACACCCCCCATCACGCCCCGGCGCGAGTAGACGATGCCGAGCGGTGCCGCGACGAGGATCATCGAGAGGCAGGCGAGCGGCTCGGCGAAGACGTACCACCAGTTCGTCCGGAACGGGGCGAGGCTGCGGTCGTCGAGGTCGCGGTTCGCGTTCAGGTACATGGTCAGGCCGGGAACGCCGAGATATTCGGGATTCTGGGAGGAGCTGAGCACCTTCCACGGCGTCTCCGACCAGTCCTCGAACTCGAGGCGGGCGTGGCTCTCGATCGTCGGGATGTGGTTCGCGTCGTAGGTGTAGACGCGGACCTGCGTGAGGATCCATTTCGGCGGCCTCGAGTCCCAGATCCACTTGGCCCGCTTCGCGATCCACATCTTCAGCGGCTGGTCGCGCTCGTCGAGGAGGAGCACGACGACGTCGCCCATCTCGTCGCTGAGCTTCAGCGGGACGCGGCCCACGAACCAGCTGCGGCGGTCGATCTCGTTCACATGCATCCAGCCGCGCTTCGACCAGAGGTCCTCCCGCGCGGTCCTCGCCCCACCCTGCCGCTTCA
>CAYSZN010000652.1:0-2514 GCA_964435425.1 uncultured Akkermansia sp.
ATCGCGGATCTCCTTCGGCTGCGAGGGATCCTCCCAGACGATGTCCACGTAGCGGCCGCGGGTCTTCGGATCCCGGTAGCCGATACCAGGCTTGCGGTGGATCCTCTCGTCCGGTCCGAAGGGGCGGGCCGGCCCCCATCGCTTCTCCAACTCGGGAGAGCGCGGCCATTCGCTCGGCGGCGCTCCTGTCGAACCGGCGGAACCCGGCTCGGGAGGAGTGACGCAGGAAACCATCCCTGACAGACTCACAAGAGCAACAGTGGCGAACGATCGGAACAGAACCTTCATGCAGAAATCGAGCTTGGCGGAGATCAGCGAACGGTCAATCGAAGGAACCCGCCCCTCACGGCAGCCGCAGGCCCGTCACCCAGGCCGGGCTCTTTCCGCAGTCCAGCGTCTGCGCCCGCGCGAGCCGTCCCGACTCCACGTCGCGCCGATAGAGCGCCAATCTGCCCTCGCCCTGCCCCGCGACGACTACGAACCGCTCCCCCGGCATCAGGTCGAAGGACCGTGGGGTCTTTTCCGTCGGCGTCCGCTCCAGCTCGCTCAGTTCGCCGCTCGCCGCATCGATGGAGAACGAGGCGATGCTCTCGTGGCCTCGGTTCGACGCATAGACAAAACGACCGTCCGAGCTGATCTGGATCTCGGCGCAGCTCCCTTTGTCCGGGTCCCAGTCCTTCGGATGGGTCGAGAGCGTCTGGCGGCGTTCGAGCAGGCCCTTCGCCGCATCGTAGTGGCAGAAGGTCACGCTCTTGCCCTGCTCGTTGACGACATAGGCCCACTGGCCGTTGGAGTGGAATTTCAAATGCCTCGGCCCCGCCCCCTTCTCGCCGGGCATCGTCGGCGGATCGTTCAGGGTCAGTTCTCCTTTCTCCGCATCGAAGCGGAACTGGTCGACGCAGTTCAGATCCATCGGATGCGGACAGAAGGCGAAGCGGTTCGCCGGATCGGTGACGATGCAGTGGGCCTTCGCACCGATGTCCAGCACTTGGAGAGGCGCTTCCGCCACCACACCCTCTTCGGTGATCGGGCTGACACTGACCAGTCCCTCCCCGTAGTAGGCCGCCAGCAGCCAGCGCCCCGTCGCATCCGGGTGAATGTAGGGCGCGCTGCCCGCCGCCGGAGCCGTCGCCACCACCGAGAGCAAGCCCGTCCCCGCATCGATGGCCAAGGTCGCGAACTGCCGTACGCTGCGGACCGAAGCATAGAGATGCCGCTTGTCCGCGCTGACCGCCAGAGGCCCCGGCTCCCCCTCCAGCACCACCTCGCCGATGCGTCGCAGCTCCGCCTTCTCCTCGTCCAGCGCAAAGACCGCGATCCGCCGATGCCCGCTCTCCGAGACATAGACCACTGTTCCCTCCGCCATCGCAGAGAGCGCAAGACAGAAGACCACAGAAACCAAAGCAACCACCTTCATCTCTGACTCCTACTCTTGCTCCTCCTCATACTCCTCTACTTCTTCTCCCCTCTCGCCTTCTCCATCATCTCCGCCAGCGTCACCGCGGCCCCGCCGCGGCGCTTGCTCTCGTCCGCTGCCGCCATGAAGGCGAAAAGCTCAAGCGTCTCCTCGGCGGAAACCGGGGCCACCTTCGTCTGGAAGAACTTCACCACCTCCGCCATCTGCTCGGGATAGGCCCCGCCCACAGCCTCCTCGATCGTCGCCTTGCTCCCGAAGACCTTCACGCCGTAGGTCGCCTTCGCGGCGCGGAGCCCGAAGACAGTCCCCACCTTGCCGCCCTTCCAGATGCCGGTGACCACGTCGGTCCCGTCCGTGTGCGTGCGGGAGACGCTCTCGCAGCCGACGCCCATCACCGTGAAGAGGGCCTCGGTCGCGTGGATTCCGTACCAGGCGAGGTCGAGGTGGTTCGGCTCCAGCGAGGCGGGTCCGTAGCTGATCACTGCGGCGACCTCGCCGACATCGGCCGTGGCGGCCTTCGTCACGCCGGAGTGATAGCGCAGGTTCGAGCTGCTCCAGACCGGCGTGCCGTGCTCCTTGGCGAGGTCGAAGATCGCGACCGCATCCTCGAGCGACGCAGCGAGGGGCTTGTCGATGAAGGTCGGCTTGCCCGCCTTGATCCCCGGAGCGGCTTGGGCGAGGTGGGGACGGCCATCGACGCTCTCGACCATCACCACATCGACCTCGGCGAGCATCGCCTCGATCGAGTCCATCATCTTCACCCCGTATTCCTTCGAGAGCGTCCCGGCGTAGCCATCGACGCGCGAATAGCTCGACTCGATGTCGGGGCTGGACTGCGGCACCGCCGCGACGACGCGGACCGGGTAGCCATTGGCCGGATCGTGGAGAATCTTCGTGAAGGCCGTCGCGTGCGAGGTGTCGAGGCCGATCATGCCGACGCGGATGGGCTTGGCATCGTCGGACCGCGCAGCGGTCGGGAGCAGGGCGAGAACGGCGGCAAGGGCAATGAAGCGAGAGTGGTTCATATCCATTCTACTTATGCGACAAAGCGGCTCCGCGACAGTCCGCAAATCGGGTAGCGCTCGTCGGTCGTCTTT
>CAYSZN010000653.1:0-1996 GCA_964435425.1 uncultured Akkermansia sp.
GTCGAGGCGTTGAAGACGAAATTGCCCTTCGGTCCCGGAAAGGCCACGGCGGTGTATTTCCCCTCGCGCGTGCCGCCCGCCCAGACCGGACCCTCGGCGAGGATCTCGAGCCCCGCGATGGCCGGATCGGGTTCGCCGTGGTGCTCCCAGCCGACGAGACCGGGGATGAAGTCGCCGTCCTTCATTCCCGTGCCTTCGAAAATCCAGTGGCCCGCATTCCGGCAGGTCCAGTCGCCGCCCCCGTTGAAGGGCACGACGGAGCGCACGCCCATGATGCCGCGCTCGTCGGGCGCGGTGGTCTTCAGCTCGTCGAAGAGCGCGGCGTAGCTGTCGATCTCGTCCTGCCGCAGCTCGCCGAAGCAGCCTCGGCGGGAAAGGATACGGTTCTCCCGCCCGCCGGTGGACGGCGCGAAGGGCGAGTCGATGAAGACGGAGTTGCCGCACAGCCAGAGGACGTTCACACCCTCTTCGATGGCGGACTTGACCCTGTCGTACTGCCGGGCGTCCCAGTATTCGTCGTGCCCCACGGAGAGGAAGGCCTTGCCCCGCTCGATGGAGCCGGGCGCGAGCACGTCCGCGTTCGCGAGGTAGGTGACGTCGTAGCCCTCCTTCTCCAGCCAGTAGGCGAGCGGGAACTCCCAGAGGAGAAACTCGCCCGACCCGATCGAGAGCGGATGATCGAAGATCTGCACGTAGAGCCCGTAGGGCCGATCGAAGCTGACGGCGACGCCGGGCGCGTGGGCGCCGCGCGGATCGGTGTAGAGCGACTCGTTCACCGGCCAGCGGTTGTAGGCCTGCGCCGTGTTGTCGCTGGTCTGGAAGACGAGGTCGGCCCTCCGGTCGTCGCGCACGATGAAAAAGACGTAGCTCTGCCAGTAGGGATCGGACGCGGACTCGGGGATGGTGGTGAGCTTGCCGACATAGGCTCCGCTGGGCCAGTCGGCGGGGATCTCGAGACTCGCGGACGGCTCCCAGCGGCATTCGCGGAGGCGGTTCTCCGGCTGCATCTCGGGCACGGGCTGGGCCTTGCCGTCGAAGGGGCCGAGGCTCGCGAGATGGCGGCCGCCCTTTCCGCCGTAGTAGCCGAGGCGGTAGAGGTCGATGGTGAAGCGCCGCGCCGGCTCGGTCGAGACGAAGAACTCCAGCGTCTCCCCCGCCCGGATCGACTGGTGCGAGACGTAGCCCTCGATCAGGGAAGTGCGGTATTTGCCCTGGTTGATGCGGACCCGCGTGAGCTGCCAGTCGGTCGTGCCGGGCTTGGCGTTCTCCTCGCGGATGAGGTTCGGCTTCGCCTCGTCGGCATGGGAGGTATCGGCTGAAAATGCCAGGGCTGGCGCAGCGGCGGAGGCGAGGAAGGAACGGCGGGTTGGTTTCATGGGTCAGTTTCTCTTACTCTCTACTCTTGCTCCTTACTCTTACTCCCCTCCGAACGTCGTTGAACTCCCGCTTGGAGTAAGAGTAAGGAGCAAGAGGTAAGAGTAGGAGTGGTTACCAGGCCGTCCAACCACCATCCACGAGCAGATTCTGCCCCGTGACATAGCTGCTGGCCTCGCTCGCGAGGAAGACGAGGGCTCCCTTCATCTCCTCGGGACGCCCCATCCGGCCCATGGGCGACTTGGACTGGAGCCGCTCGACCATCGTGGCGTTGGCGGCGGGACCGGGAAAGGGTCCGGGGGAAAGGCAGTTCACCCGCACGCCGTCCTTCGCCCAGTAGACGGCGAGATGGCGGGCCATGTGGACGATGCCGCCCTTCAGCGCATGATAGGCGACGGGACTGGCCGGAACCGCTCCCTCGTAGGCATCGGGATAGGAGCCGACGACGCCGTACATCGAGCCGATCAGGATGATGCTGGCTCCTCCGCCGCGAGAAACGGCGTGGTCGCGCAGCTTCCGGGCGAGGAGAAAATAGCCCGTCGCGTTCGCCAGGGTGCGGTTGAATTCCTCGCCCGTCACGGTGCTGTGGTCCGAGGCGTTCGCGGCATGGCCGTTGTCCACG
>CAYSZN010000653.1:2006-2513 GCA_964435425.1 uncultured Akkermansia sp.
AGCCCGCCTCGATCGAGGCCTCGTCGAGGTGGTCGAGGGCGACGCCGAGATGCGTCTGTCCCGCCGCCGTGGGCAGGGCCGCCGCCGCGTCCTCCGCCCGGCTCGCGTCGCGGCTGGTGGTCACGACATTGGCTCCCGCCTCGGCGAGGGCCCGGGACATGGCCGATCCGAGCCAGCCGCCCGCGCCGCTGACAAGGGCGGTTTTCCCTCGCAGGTCGAAGAGTTCGGAGATGGTGCGTTCGGTGCTCATGTTAGGAAAAAAGTGGCATGGGCATCCTGCCCATGGTTTCGAAGGTAATGACATGCGGACCATGAGCGATGGACGCCCGCTCTCCGACGGACGCGTTCACCGCCGAAAGGCATGGGCTGGAAGCCCATGCTACAGTGCGTTCGGTGCTCATGCTGGGACGTCCTGCCAGTTGGCCTCGGCGGCGCTGCGGTGCGAGGCGAGATTGACCTTCAGAGTGCGGATGGCGTCCTCCAGCGGGCAGAGGACCTCGCCGCAGC
>CAYSZN010000654.1:0-2509 GCA_964435425.1 uncultured Akkermansia sp.
AGTCGCCGGGCTGCACGGAGGCGAGGCGGGCCTTGACGGCCTCGTTGTGGATGCGTGCGCTGGAGCGGCGCGAGGCGGCGGCGGCTTGGTTCGCGGCGAGCTTCTCCTGCGCTCCGGTGCCGTCGAGGAGCTGGCGGAGATCGGCGACTTCCTCCAGCTTCTGGTCGGCGAAGGCGAGCCAGCCCTTCAGCTCGTCGTCGAGCTTGGGCTCGTTCGCCAGCGTGACGGGCGAGTGCATGAGCGAGCAGGACGGGGCGACCCAGAGGTGGTCCGCGCCGACGGCGGCCTTGGCCTTCTCCAGCACGGCGAGGGAGGCGTCGTAGTGATTCTTCCAGATGTTGCGGCCCTCGACGATGCCGACGGAGAGGATCTTGTCGGCAGGGAACTTGGCGAGGACGGCGTCGATGTCCTCCGCTCCGCGCACGAAGTCGAAGTGCAGCGTCTTCACGGGCAGGGCGAGGTAGGCGTCGAGATTGTCGCGCACGCCGCCGAAGTAGGTGGTGACGAGCAGCTTGGCGGAGCCCTTGGCCTTGGCGAGGCGGTCGTAGGCGGTCTTCAGGGCGGCGAGCTGCTTCTCGCCGAGGTCGAGGGAGAAGACGGGCTCGTCGAGCTGGATCCATTCCGCTCCGGCGGCGGCGAGCTTGCCGAGGATCTCCTCGTAGACGGAGAGCAGGCCGTCGAGCAGGGTGAAGGGGTCGAAATCGGGATTCTTCGGGTCCTGCACCTTGCCGAGGGAGAGGTAGGTGACGGGGCCGACGAGCACCGGCTTGGCATTGAGCCCGAGGGACTTCGCCTCGGCGAATTCGTCGAAGACCTTGCTGCCGCTGAGGACGAAGGCCGTGTCGGCTTGGAACTCGGGGACGATGTAGTGGTAGTTCGTGTCGAACCACTTCGTCATCTCGCTGGCGAAGGTGGCGACCTTGCCGCAGCCGCATTCCTTGCCGTGCTCCTGCGCCGGAGACGCGCCGTCCTGCGTGCCGCGGGCGATGGTGAAGACGGTGTTCGCGTCCGTCTGGCCGCCCTGCCACTGGAAGCGCGGCGGCACGTTGCCGAGCAGGCAGCTCATGTCGAGCGTCTGGTCGTAGAAGGAGAAATCGTTCACCGGGATCAGGTCGATGCCCGCGGCCTGCTGCTTCTTCCAGTTCGTCTCGCGCAGCTTCCGCCCGGTGTCGAGGAGCTCGTCGAGGGAGATCTTGCCTTTCCAATAGGCCTCGGTGGCGACCTTCAGCTCGCGCTTCTCCCCAATGCGGGGATAGCCGAGGTTGTGGGTTCTGACGGGATTCGCGGAAGGGATGCTGTTGCTCATGGAGCACTTACTAAGGGGAAACCGTCCATTCACAATCCAGATAGTTTTTTGAATCATCATCGAAATCGTTTATGATGACGGCATGATCGACCTCCGCCATCTCCAAGCCCTCATCGCCCTTGCCGAGACCGGGAACCTCTCCAAGGCGGCCCGGCGGCTCCACCTGTCGCAGCCGGCGCTCTCGCACCAGATCAAGACCATCGAGCAGCATTTCGAGGTGGCGCTTTTCGAACGGAAGAGCAATCCCCTGCGCCTGAGCCCCGCCGGAGAGCGGTTGCTCCACAGTGCCTACGAGGTGGCCCGCATCCTCCTCGAGAGCGAGCGCGACATCGCGCGAATCGCGCAGGGAAAGGCGGGGCAGCTCCGCATCGCGGTCGAGTGCCACTCCTGCTTCGACTGGCTCATGCCCGCGATGGACGCCTTCCGCGAGGGATGGCCCGAGGTGGAGATGGACCTCGTCTCCGGATTCCAACCGGACCCTGTCGGCCTGCTGGAGGACGACCAAGCCGATCTCGTCATCGTGTCGAAGGCGCAGCCGCGGAAGGACATCGCCTATGAGCCGCTCTTCCGCTACGAGGTCCTCGCGCTGGTCGCCCGGCAGCACCCGCTCGCGCGGAAGGAGTATCTGACCGCCTCGGACTTCGCCAAGGAGACCCTCATCACCTATCCCATCCCCGACGACCGCATCGACATCGTCCGCGAAGTCCTCGGCCCCGCAGGCGTCGATCCGGTGCGGCGCACGGCCATGCTGACCGTCGCCATCCTGCAGCTCGTGGCGAGCCGCCGGGGCATCACCGCGATGCCCGCTTGGGCGGTGCAGCCCTATCTGGACAAGGGCTACGTCGAATCCCGCCGCGTCCGCAAGCAGGGCGTCACCGCCTGCCTCCATGCCGCGACCACGCGCCGCCTCGCGCAGACCGCCTACATGAGGGAGTTCATCGCCACGATGAAGAAGGTCAGCTTCGCCACGCTGAAGGGGATCGGCGAGACGTGAATCGCCGGGCAAGTGGCGGTGCGCCATCCGGGGCTAGAAAGGAAAATGGGGCCTACGGAACACGCGGAAGGCACTGAAGATCCACTGCACGCGAGGGCAGTCCCCCATCATCCATCGGGAAGGGGCTGCGAAGGATGGCTTGCCGCAAGGCAAGGGTAGGGCCGTGCGGCCCGCGCGGCCAATCGGGCGTCCAAACGACGTTCGTTCCC
>CAYSZN010000655.1:0-2501 GCA_964435425.1 uncultured Akkermansia sp.
CGTTCCGCGCCCAATGGACGCGGCTACAGCGCTGGCGCGTTCTCCACGTCTCGCCAGTCATTCTTGCTGGAATGGACTATCAGAACCCCTTCCGCCAGAGGAAATCCAGACCGTAGTCGGGGTAGTGGGTCTGCACGATGAAGGCGACGAGGAAATAGTCGACGATGAGATGCACGATCAGCACCCAGAGGAGGCTCTCCGACTTTTCGAACATGCTGCCCTGCGTCCAGGCGAAGAGGAAGACGATGAGGACGCCGCAGCCGGTGAAGGCCATGTCGAAGAGCACGGCGGTGTAGAGGACGGCCTGGAGCGCGTTCGCGAGGCGGAAGGAGAAGAGGCTGCGGAGCAGGGCGAAGGCGGTGTTGACGAAGAAGAGCTCGTCCCAGATGCCGACGAGGTTGATGCCGACGAAGAGCCGCCGGATCTCGGCGGGGTCGGGGGTGGGACCGAGGGTCCAGTGGCGGAACAGCTCGTCGTCGAAGAAGGTGCGGTTGCCCCATTCGTAGCCTTTCAGAACGAGCCAGGCGAGTGGGATGGAGAGGATCGTGTAGATCACGTCGGCCTTCCGCCAATGCACCGGCCAGAAGCGGTAGCGGATCACTCCGGGATCGCCGAAATGCTGGATCAGGGCGGGCAGGACGATGACGAGGGTGAAGGGAATGCCGACCTGGAGGAAGTTCGCGTTGTCCAGCGAGGGGTTGATGTCGCAGGCGGCGAGGATGGCGATGCAGCCGAGGAGGATGCCCATGCGCCGCCGCAGCTTCGGCTCGGGGTCGGTCGCGACGAGCCAAGCGCAGAGGAGGAAAGCGGGGAGGCCCGCGAGCCAGAGCGACGCGGGAATGAGCAGGACCGTCGCCGCGACGAAGGCAGCGAGGAGAACGACGCGGCGTGGAGTGAGTTCGAGGGAGAGGCTGTCGGTCACGCGGAGAGTGTCGCCGGGGCGGGGCGAGGGTCAAGCCTTGGAAGGAGAGGTTCCGGCGATGCTGCCGGGACTTGACCGCCGCATTCGGCATGGCTCATACTGGGATCAAGGATGCCGCTCCCCATGCCTTTCCATTTCCACATCGGCCCGATTCGCTCCGTTTGCGTCGGAGGATGGCTCGCATTCGTCGTCGCATGGTGCCTCGCCCTCTCCTATCCCGCGACGGCATCCGAGGGGCCGCAGGAGTGGACCAACCGGCAGGGACGGTCGATGACAGCGGAGATCGTGGGATACGACCAGGCCACGAAGACGGTCGTGTTCAGGAAGGCGGACGGCGTGGTCTATCGCTATCCGCTGAAGGACATCGATTTCAAGGGCAAGGCGCGGGTGATGGGCTCTCCGGAATTCTCCCGAACGCTGGAGACCTGGAGGCCGCCGCTGGGCACCTTGATCGGCATCCTGATGGTGTGGGCCTGTGTTCTCTTGCTTTTCCTCTTCTCGATGGACCTGGCATCGACCTGGGGGGCTGCCTTGCTCGTGGCCCGCGAGCCGCAGTTCTGGAAGGCATTCCGGCTATGGGGGAAGCTTATCCTCCTGTCTATCTCCATAGCGGTCGTGTCCGGAATCGGTGGAGGCATCTATGGAGCCTTTTCGGGGTCGGTGGAGGCTGCGGTCAGAGGGGGCGCGAGGATCGGACTCGTGTTCAACCTGGTTCAATGGATAGGCTGCTTCGTTCTGATTACCGGGCATTATGAAATCGGATTTCTCAGATCGGTGGCGTTCCTCATTGTCAATGCATTCTGCAGGGGCCTTGGCGTCCTTCTGCTTTTGGCGCTTCTCTATGCGGCGGTCGAGATCGAGCCGATCGGCGACTTGATCTTCGTGAAGGGCTTTCTGAAGCCCATCGGTCTGGTCTGACCGGGCAGACCTCACGGCTCGATCAGGCATCCGATCGCCTCGGTCTCCGCCACTGTCGGCATTCGTCCTGACAAGACCGCGTCGAGGGCGTCGCGCAGGTAGGACTCCGTCGCTTCGGCGAGGCGCTTGCCGAAGCCGGCGTAGCGGTTGTCGATCCGGCCGCGGTAGACGATCCGCTCCTCCGGGTCGAAGACGACCGCCTTCGGGGTCGTCGTGGCCTTTGCCCGCATCACGAGGGCGCGGTCGCGGTCGATGACGAAGGGAGCGGTCAGACCGTATGCGGCGAGGTGGCGGCGCACCGTCTCCTCGTCGAGCTCGCGGTCGGGGAAGACGAGGCGGAAGACGACGCCCCGCTCCCGGTAGGCGAGATGCAGCCTCTCGATCTCGGGCGCGTAGGCGTTCGCGATGGGGCAGTCGGTCGCGAGGAAGAGATCCACGGAGACGGGCTCCGCCGCGGCGAGGCTGCCGGAGACCGCGAGGAGAAGGGAAAGGAGGTGCCGTCTCATGCCCCGCGTCCTTCCTTCAGGGTCTCGAGCCATTTCCGCAGGGCCTCGATCTCGGCGGCGTCGAGCGCCTTGTCCCCGTTCTCGTCGAGGCGCATCAGCAGGGCTCCCCGCATCCGCTGGGGCAGCTCGGATTCCTGCAGCAGACCGTCGCCGTC
>CAYSZN010000656.1:0-2501 GCA_964435425.1 uncultured Akkermansia sp.
CGATTGCATCCGCAACCGTCCCGTGCTGCTACGGGTCGAGGACGTCGGCTAGGGAGCAGTCCAGCGAGGCCCGCGCTTGTCATCGGCCCGATTCCGGCGAAGGTTCCCGACGTCCCGGTTTCCATTTCCCTCTCCGAAAACCCGATCTATCTTCAAACACATGGAATTCGTCTCAACCCGCGGCGGCGGCGAGCCCGTCGGTTTCAACGAGGCCTTCGCGCGCGGACTCGCGCCCGACGGCGGCCTCTACGTGCCGCGCCAGCTCCCGATCCTGCCGCAGACCATCCTCGTCGAGGATGCCCTCCCCTACGCCGCCCTTGCCTGGGACTTTCTCGGCCTTTTCGACGACGACCACGACAGCGACCGCCTCGTCGAGATCCTCGACCGCAGCTACGGGAACTTCAGCGACACGATGAACGCGCCGCTGCAGCAGCTCGACGACAAGCTCTTCGTCCTCGAGCTCTTCCATGGTCCCAGCCTCTCCTTCAAGGACTTCGGCCTCCAGCTCATCGGCAGCCTCTTCGAGGACCAGATCGAGCGCACCGGCATTCCCATCAACGTGCTGGGCGCCACCTCGGGCGACACCGGATCGGCCGCGATCCACGGGCTCGCCGGGAAGAAGGGCGCGAAGGTCTTCATCCTCTACCCCAAGGGACGCATCTCCGAGCTGCAGGAGCGCCAGATGACCTGCACCGGCGCGGACAACATCTTCCCCATTCCCATCGACGGCACCTTCGACGATGCGCAGGCCATCGTGAAGGAGCTGATGGGCGACCTGGACTTCAAGGAGAGGATGCGCCTCTCCGCGATCAACTCGATCAACGTCGTCCGCGTCCTCGCCCAGTGCGTCTACTACCTCCACGCCTACACCCAGCTTCCGCCCGACAACCGCGACGATCTCAGCTTCGTCGTTCCGACCGGCAACTTCGGCAACATCTTCGCCGGCTGGATGGTCCACCAGATGGGCCTCCCCGTGGACCGCTTCGTCGTCGCGACGAACCAGAACGACATCCTCCATCGCCTCTTCAACACCGGCGAATACAAGCCCGACAAGGTCCATCCCAGCCACGCGCCCTCGATGGACATCCAAGTCGCCTCGAACTTCGAGCGCTTCCTCTACTACCACAACGAGAAGGACGCCAAGGCGACCCTCGCGCAGATGGAGCGCTTCAAGAAGGACGGATCCATCCGGATCGCGAACTTCAACGCGAGCAACTTCGCCGCGACCCGCAGCACCGACGAGGACATCCTCAGGAACATCCGGGCGGTGAAGGAGAAATACGACTACGTCATCGACCCCCACACCGCCTGCGGCTTCCAGAATCTCGATCCCTCCACCACCCACGTCGTCCTGGCCACCGCCCACCCCGCGAAGTTCCCCGCCACCATCGAGAAGGCGATCGGCGAAATCCCGACCGATCCCTCGCTGGAGCGGATCAAGAAGAAGGAGATGGTCAGCTATCCGGTCGAAGCCAGCGCCGCCGCCGTCCGGAAGTTTCTCGAGGAGAATGGGTTGTGAGGTAGGTGGTTCGCTCTAGCGGTTCGGCCCATCAAAGCTGTTCGGCCACATCCCACGCTTGTGAGAACCGAGACGCGCACACTGGATTGGTTTTTGCGAGATCCGCGTTGCCGGAAGTGGATTCAGCAGTGCCCGGCTTGTCTTCAATATGGCCGGAAGCCGAAAAGCCCGAGCACAGTCCCCAAGTATCGTTTCGAGGAGATGTTTCCGATTATCGAATTGGACGATTCAGGTGTCTGTCAGGCTTGTCGTGAGGCAGCATCCAAGAGAGGATTTTGAGTATGGCGATCTTGTGGCCTAACTTGGGTCGATAGGCAAGGCCCTGTTCCAATAGTCAAGGGATGTAACACCCCGCCAAGGCATCCATCGAGGTGCCCCCTGTAGCCGAGGTCACTGGCCTCGGTCGAGCGTCGCTAGGACATCCGCCCCGCGCCCAATGGACGCGGCTACAGGCGCTGGCCCGACGACGCCTCGCCCCACCTTCGTCGGATCGGACGGCTTGGCTGCATTGGACATGGCAGGACTTCCGGCCCCGCTGCGGCTCAGGCACGTTCCCGAACCCTCAGCGAAGATCCGCCAAGTCAGCGATCTAGAATCCCTTCCGTCCCCACGCACCGCTTCGGCGCGGACGGCCTCTACTTCGAGGCCCGGTCCAAGGCCGCCCTGACTTCGGCCTCGATCTCCGCGTAGAGGGATTCGTCGGCCTTGAGGGCATCCTTGGCGGCGTCGCGGCCCTGGGCGACCTGGGTGCCTTTGAAGCTGATCCACGAACCCCGCTTCTGGAGGATCTCGTGCTCGATGGCGAGGTCGAGGAGCGAGCCGACGGCGGAGATGCCCTCGTTGAACATGATGTCGAACTCGGCTTCGCCGTAGGGCGGGGCGACCTTGTTCTTCACCACCTTGAGCTTGGTGCGGTTGCCGGTGACGGTGCCGTCGGCGGCCTTGATGCTGCCGGTGCGGCGGATGTCGCAGCGGACGGAGC
>CAYSZN010000657.1:0-2501 GCA_964435425.1 uncultured Akkermansia sp.
TGGACGACATGCTTGCTCCCAAAATCCCAGCAAAAGAACTTGCCTCCAAAATGAGAGCAATGCGAGGCATATCGCCTTGCTATCTTGGTCTCTACCTCGGCGGGACAACGGTGCCCCTCCCCCGCTGTCGCGGCAGGACAAAGGCGGCGATGGCAAAGACCAGGGCGACGAGCCCCAGCCCGTGCAGGGCAGGTGCATAGCTGCCCCATTCCCTCTGCACGGTCGCGAACACGAGCGGCCCGAGCGCCGAGGCGAGCACGGTGATCCCTTGGGCGACGCCTTGGATGCGGCCGAGTTCGCGGCGTCCGTAGGCGTCGCCCCAGATCGCGAAGAAGAGGACGGTGACGAAGCCCGCCGACAGGCCCATGAGCCCGGCGATGGCCCACAAGACGGCCGGATGGTGCGCCTGGGCGAGGAGGGCCAAGGAAAGCGCGTAGACGGCGAGGGCGAAACCTAGCAGCACCGGCAAGGGCCGCCGGGCGCTGAGCCAGCCGCAGAGGAATTGGCCAAGTAGGGCGAATCCCGTCGTCACTGCGAGGAAGAGATGGTAGACGGAGGGCTCGTGCCCGACTTCCGCGAGGACCGCCTCGTTGAACAGGCCCAGGCCCGACGACGCGAAGGCGAAGGCGGCGACCGCTCCCGAACCAATCCAGAACAAGGGCGTCCGCAGCGCCTCAAGCAGGCCGGTCCCTTCGCCCGATGCCGTCTCCGTCGTAGCGGATTTCACTTCCCCCGGAGGCTCGCGCAGAAAGACGATGGCGAGGGGCAGGATGAGCAGGCCGATCCCGCCCGCGACCTCGCGCCAGGCATGGCGCCAGTCCGAGCCCACGACCGAGGCCCCCACCGCGACGAAGGCGAGCGCGAAGAGGATGCTGAGGATCACGGAGAAGGCCCCCAGCGCCGGACCGTTCTTGCCGCTCCCCGCCTTCGCCACCGATGCGATCGCCGCGACGGAAAGTCCGCTCTGTCCGAAGGCGCGGGAGAGGAAAATCCAAAGGAAGAGCATCGCGATCCCGCCGGAATGGAAGCTGAGTCCCAGTGTCGCGAGCGCCAGGCCGCCGAGGAGGACGAAGCTCACCGGCCGCAATCCGACGCGGTCGATCAGCCATCCCGCCGGGAGGCAGACGGCCGCGCCGAGGAGCGAGGCCCAGAGGTTGAGGGTGGCGAAGCGGACGCGGTCGAGGGACAGCTCCTCGAGCATCGGTTCGGTGACGAGGCCCAGCCCGTGGGTGCGGCCCGGCAGGGTCGCGACCATGAGGAGGGCGCCGAGAACCACATTGGTGCGGACGTGGCGGCGGCGTTTTTCCGATTCAAGCGTCGTTTCGGGAGGCATGGCGGGGAACTCTCCGCGAGGATAGGGCATCCGCCCCATCCCCGCTCGCGGTTCCGTGTCCGGCGGAGCCGCTCAGAACTCCATCCCCACCCTCACCCCGTATTCGCGCGGGATGCCGACGGCCCCCGTGCGGATCTCGGGATTCATGTTCGTGTAGTATTCCTTGTCGGCGAGGTTGCTGCCGTAGAGGGCGACGGACCACTTGTCCTTGCGGTAGCCGACGGCGCTGTTGAGGAGGACGTAGGCATTCTGCTGGAAGTCGGGACGGTTGAAGTCGTCGAACTTCACATTCCCGAGGGCGACCATCTCGACGCGGGCGAAGAAGCCGTTCTCGAGGTGGTAGTCCAGCGCGGCGACGGCGTCGAACTCGGGCACGAAGGGCGCGGTCGCTCCGCTGAGATCGCGGCCGGTGACGGGATCGACGTAGTCGGTGAGGCGGGCGTGGGTCCAGCCGATGGAGCCGAGAAAATCGAGCGTCGGGGTGATCTCGACGGTCGTCTCGAACTCCGCCCCGTAGATCTCCGCCTCCTCGGCGTTGAAGACGGTGAAGTCGGTCGGGGTGAAGCTGCGCTCGACCTGGTAGTCGTCGACCCGGCTGTAGAAGGCGACGAGATTCGTCTTCACCCGTCCGCCGAGATGGTCCGAACGCAGGCCGAGCTCGGTCGTCCACGCCGTCTCCTCGTCGAAGGGGACGAAGGCGGGATTGTCGGCGTAGGCGCTGAAGCCGCCGGGCTTGAAGGCGTAGGCGGTGTTCGCGTAGAGGACCGAGTCTCCCGTCGCCTTCCAGTCGACTCCGAAGGTGGGCGTGACGTGGACCCACTCGTCCTGCATCGCGATGCGCGGCTGCGCCGCGTCGAGCGGGGTCACGATCGTGCGCACATCGACCGGCGGAGCGGGAAAGGGAGGAAAGCCGGGCACCGGATCGATGGTGCTGGTGGTGGTGGCGACCGTGGTGGCCTCGCCGGTCTGCGACTTGTCGCGGACGAGGGAGCGCTTGATCCAGTCGAGGCGGGCACCGGCGCGGAAGGTCAGGTCGTCGAGGGCGCGGTTCTCCAGGCCGCCGTAGATCGCGAAGGAGTCCTCGTCGATGGTGTGCGTCGTGAGTTGCTGGAGCGAGGCGAGCGTGTCGAGCTGGGTGACGGAGCGGATCGTCAGCGGAATGGAGAAG